>JAJDNO010000016.1 GCA_022340615.1 Gallionella sp.
TATCGCGTGGTGCTGGTGAACTCGAATCCGGCCACCATCATGACCGATCCCGAGATGGCTGACGCGACCTATATCGAGCCGATTAGCTGGCAGATCGTGGAGAAGATCATCGCCAGAGAGAAGCCGGACGCAATCCTGCCGACCATGGGCGGACAGACCGCGCTGAACTGCGCGCTCGACCTGGCCAAGCACGGCGTGCTGGAAAAATACGGCGTCGAGATGATAGGCGCATCGCGCGACGCGATTGACAAGGCTGAAGACCGTGAAAAATTCAAGGTGGCGATGACCCGTATCGGTCTGGCATCGGCGCGTTCCGCGATTGCGCACAGCATGGAAGAAGCATTGCAGGTGCAGCAGGTGATGGGTTACCCGACCGTAATCCGCCCGTCCTTCACGATGGGCGGCAGCGGAGGCGGCATCGCATACAACCGCGAGGAGTTCGTCGTGATCTGCGAGCGCGGACTGGAAGCCAGTCCGACCAAGGAGCTGCTGATCGAGGAATCGCTGCTCGGCTGGAAAGAGTTCGAGATGGAGGTGGTGCGCGACCGCAACGACAATTGCATCATCATCTGCTCGATCGAAAACCTCGATCCGATGGGGGTGCACACCGGCGACTCGATCACGGTTGCCCCGGCGCAGACGCTGACCGACAAGGAATACCAGATCATGCGCGATGCGTCGATCGCGGTGCTGCGCGAGATCGGCGTGGACACCGGCGGCTCGAACGTGCAGTTCGCGGTCAACCCGGAGGATGGGCGCATGGTGGTGATCGAGATGAACCCGCGCGTGTCGCGCTCTTCCGCGCTGGCCTCCAAGGCGACCGGTTTTCCGATCGCGAAGATTGCAGCCAAGCTGGCGGTCGGCTATACGCTTGACGAACTGCAGAACGACATTACCGGTGGCGCGACCCCGGCCTCGTTCGAACCGACCATTGATTACGTGGTGACCAAGATTCCGCGATTCGCATTCGAGAAATTCCCGCAGGCCAACGACCGGCTGACCACCCAGATGAAATCGGTGGGCGAGGTGATGGCGATCGGACGCACTTTCCAGGAATCGTTCCAGAAAGCGCTGCGCGGCCTGGAAGTGGGTGTCAGCGGACTGGATCAGAAATACACCGACCTCCAGGCGATCGCCGCGGAACTGGGCGAGCCCGGACCGAGCCGCATCTGGGCGGTGGGCGACGCGTTCCGCCTCGGCATGAGCGTGGAAGAAGTGTTCAACATCAGCAAAATCGATCCGTGGTTTCTGGTCCAGATCGCGGATCTGGTGAGGCAGGAGCAATCGCTGTCGGGCCGAACGATGGAAAGCCTGGACGCGGCCGGACTGCGCGTGCTGAAGCGCAGCGGTTTTGCGGATGCGCGCCTGGCAAAACTGCTCGGAACCGATACCGATGCAGTGCGCGCCTATCGTCATGCCCTCGGCGTGCGTCCGGTGTTCAAGCGCGTCGATACCTGCGCCGCAGAGTTTGCGACCGATACCGCCTATATGTATTCCAGCTACGAGGAGGAATGCGAATCCCTGCCGACCGGCAAACGCAAGATCATGGTGCTGGGCGGCGGGCCGAACCGCATCGGGCAGGGCATCGAATTCGATTACTGCTGCGTGCACGCCGCGCTCGCGATGCGTGAAGACGGCTACGAGACCATCATGGTCAACTGCAATCCGGAAACCGTATCGACCGACTATGACACGTCGGACCGCCTGTATTTCGAGCCTCTGACCCTGGAGGACGTGCTGGAAGTGGTTGCGGTCGAAAAGCCGGTCGGTGTGATCGTGCAGTTCGGCGGACAGACGCCGCTCAGTCTGGCGCACGGACTGGAAAAGAACGGCGTACCGATCATCGGCACCTCGCCTGACATGATCGACTGCGCCGAAGATCGCGCGCGCTTCCAGCAAATGCTGCACCAGCTGCAGCTGAAACAGCCACCGAACCGCACTGCGTGCAATACCGAGGAAGGCATCGCGGGCGTGGCCGAAATCGGTTATCCGCTGGTGATGCGCCCTTCCAATGTGCTGGGCGGCAGGGCGATGGAAATCATCCACGAGCAGGCCGACCTGGAACGCTACATGCGCGATGCGCAGGAAATGTCCCTTACCTATCCCGAACGTATGCCGATCCTGCTGGACCGCTTCCTGGACGACGCGATCGAGGTCGACGTGGATGCGGTATCGGACGGCAAGGATGTGGTCATCGGCGGCATCATGGAACACATCGAGCAGGCCGGCGTGCATTCCGGCGACTCGGCGTGCTCGCTTCCGCCGTTCAGCCTGTCGGCTGCCATGCAGGACGAACTGCGCCGTCAGACCGTGGCAATGGCCAAGGCGCTGAACGTGGTCGGATTGATGAACGTGCAGTTCGCGATACAGGGTAACGCGGTATATGTGCTGGAAGTGAATCCGCGCGCGTCGCGTACCGTGCCGTTTGTGTCCAAGGCGACCGGAATCCCGCTGGCGAAAATTGCGGCGCGTTGCATGGCTGGCCAGAGCCTGGCCAGCCAGGGCATCATTACGGAAGTGGTCCCCGGGTTTTATTCGGTCAAGGAAGCCGTATTTCCATTCATCAAGTTTCCCGGCGTGGACACAATACTCGGACCGGAGATGAAATCGACCGGCGAAGTGATGGGAGTCGGCGACACCTTTGCGGAGGCCTTCGTCAAGTCGCAGCTGGCGGCCAGTGTAAAGCTGCCGAAAGATGGTAAAGTATTCATCAGCGTGCGCGAAGCCGACAAGTCGGGTGTGGTCGAAATCGCCCGTACCCTGGTGCGTCTGGGGTTTACCCTCAGGGCAACGCGCGGTACCGCGTCGGTGATCAGCGCGGCCGGGATTGCGGTGGAAGTGGTGAACAAGGTCGCCGAGGGCCGTCCGCATATCGTGGACATGATCAAGAACGGCGAGATCACCATGATCATCAACACGGTGGACAGCAAGCCGTCCGTGATGCGCGACTCCTATTCGATCCGCCACGTCGCGCTGCAGGGAAGGGTAACGTACTACACCACGCTGGCCGGAGCCCGCGCCGCCTGTGTCGGGATGCAGCATTTGGCCGCACTTACCGTTTATGATTTGCAGGCCCAGCACAAGCGGCTTGCAGCAAACAACTGAGGAAGCAACATTATGAGCAAAGTTCCTTTAACCGTATTGGGCGCAGAAAAATTGCGCGCAGAACTGCATACCCTGAAGACCATGGAACGCCCCAAGGTAATCAATGCTATTGCCGAAGCGCGTGCCCAGGGGGACTTGTCGGAAAACGCGGAATACGACGCGGCCAAGGAGCGCCAGGGTTTTATCGAGGGGCGCATTGCGGAACTGGAAAGCAAACTGGGCAGCGCGCAGATCATCGATCCCAAGTCGCTTAACGCGGATGGGCGCTGCGTGTTCGGTTCTACCGTGATACTGGAAGACGTGAACAACGGCGACGTGGTTACCTACCAGATCGTCGGTGACGACGAGGCCGACATCAGGCACAGGAAAGTATCCATCAGCTCCCCGATTGCCCGCGCGCTGATCGGCAAAAGCAGCGGCGATATTGCCGAGGTGCAGGCACCGGGCGGGGTGAGGGAATATGAAGTCGTGGAAGTCCAGTACATCTAAAAATCCAATATTTCGTCGCTATGCGTTGTTGTGCTTAAAAAATCTTGCTTGCATATAAGGCATATGCGGCGCAGCGTTTTTTTGCGCACGCCTAGCCTAGCTTAGAAATTTTGAATTTTACAGTGTTGATGCCGTGTATCAGTTGCGACTCCCCAACTGCTTCTTGGTCAACGGTTTCTTGCCCCTGTGGCGCGGCATCTTTTTAATTTCGATCAGGTGGGCTTCGGGGTTGGGTTTGTAGATCACCATGATCTTGCCGATGTGTTGCACCGCTGCGGCATCCAGTCGGGTACAGATCGTATTCAGCATGGTTTCACGCGCTGCGCGATCACCACCCGGTACCCGGATCTTGACCAGTTCGTGGCGCTCGAGGGTCAGCGCAATTTCCTTCAGCACTGCTTCGGTCAGTCCCGCGTTGCCTATGATTACCGTGGGATTGAGCGCATGAGCACGGCCCTTGAGGGCGAGACGTTTGGATACGGTGAGGGATAACATGATGACTTCCAGGGATTAAGGCGCGGATTGTAAACGATGAAGGCTTCCCCTATCAAAAAAAACACGGGCAAGAAAAACAAGACCAGCAAACAATGGATGCGCGAGCATGTCAACGATCCTTTCGTGCAACTCGCCCAGAAAGAGGGCTACCGCTCGCGCGCTGCATACAAGCTGCTGGAAATAGATGCCAAAGAGCAATTGCTGAAGCCCGGCATGGTGGTGGTCGATCTGGGCGCGACGCCGGGCGGCTGGTCGCAGGTGGCTGCCGCTCGCGTCGGGCAGGGCGGAAAGGTGATCGCGCTGGATCTGTTGCCGCTCGATCCACTGGCGGGAGTGGACTTCATCCAGGGTGACTTCCGCGAGGAAACGGTGCTCGGAGAACTGGAGGGATTGCTTCATGGCAGGCCGGTGGGGCTTGTAATATCGGATATGGCGCCCAATATGTCCGGTGTGGCCCCGGCAGATCAGGCGCGTGCGATGCATCTTGCTGAACTGGCGCTGGAATTTTCGCTGGCGCACCTGAAGCCTGATGGCAGTTTCCTGGTCAAGGTGTTCCAGGGCGCCGGATTCGAGGAATTCTACAAACTGATGCGCAATAGTTTCAAACGTGTAGTGACGCGCAAGCCCAAGGCATCACGCGACCGCAGCAGCGAAGTGTATCTGCTGGGTAGCGGAAGGCTTGAGAAATAGGGCAATACATAGTCTAATGGACAACCACGGCAGCCGCTATCACACCAAATGGGGCTGGGCCGACATAAGGAGTAATCTTGAACAATTTTAAGAGCGTTGCAGTCTGGATGGTCGTCGCACTGGTGCTGATGACCGTATTCAACCAATTCAATACCCGCCAGCAGCTGACTTCGCAGTCGCAGCTCGACTATTCCCAGTTCCTGGACCAGGTCAAGCAGGGACATATCAGCAAGGTGGTTATCGAAGGCCGCAAGCTGAAAGCGACGACGACCGACGGCAAGCATATCAGCAGCTACGCGCCCAGCGACTTGTGGATGGTTTCCGACCTGCTGAAGAATGGCGTGAGCGTCGAGGCCAAGCCCGAGGAGGAGCCGTCCTTCCTGATGAATATTTTCGTGTCATGGTTTCCGATGATCCTGCTGATCGCGGTGTGGGTGTTCTTCATGCGCCAGATGCAGGGCGGCGGCAAGGGCGGCGCATTCTCGTTCGGCAAGTCGCGCGCGCGCATGCTGGATGAAAGCAAGGAACGCTTCACTTTTGCGGATGTGGCGGGTTGCGACGAAGCCAAGGAAGAGGTGTCGGAGCTGGTTGATTTTCTGCGCGACCCATCCAAATTCCAGAATCTCGGCGGGCGCATTCCGCGCGGCGTGTTGCTGGTGGGCAATCCCGGTACCGGCAAGACGCTGCTGGCCAAGGCGATTGCCGGCGAGGCCAAGGTACCGTTCTTCTCGATTTCCGGCTCGGACTTTGTGGAAATGTTCGTCGGCGTTGGCGCGGCGCGGGTGCGGGACATGTTCGAACAGGCCAAGAAGCAGTCACCCTGCATCGTGTTCATAGACGAAATCGATGCGGTAGGGCGCCAGCGCGGCGCCGGTCTTGGCGGAGGCAATGACGAGCGCGAGCAGACGCTGAACGCGCTGCTGGTAGAGATGGACGGTTTCGAGGGCGCCAGCGGCGTGATCGTGATCGCCGCCACCAACCGTCCCGATGTGCTGGATGCGGCGCTGTTGCGTCCTGGCCGTTTCGATCGCCAGGTCGTGGTGCCGTTGCCGGACATACGCGGCCGCGAGCAGATACTGATGGTGCACATGCGCAAGGTGCCGGTTGCACAGGATGTAAAAGCTGATATTCTGGCGCGCGGCACACCGGGCATGTCCGGCGCGGACCTCGCGAATCTGGTCAACGAGGCTGCGTTGTTTGCGGCGCGCCGCGGCAAACGCTTCGTCGAGATGGATGATTTCGAGTCTGCCAAGGACAAGATCATGATGGGTGCGGAACGCCGCTCGATGGTGATGCCCGAGGAGGAACGCCGCAATACCGCCTATCACGAATCAGGACATGCGGTGGTCGCCAAGCTGCTGCCGAAGACCGATCCGGTGCACAAGGTGACCATCATACCGCGCGGCCGCGCGCTGGGTGTGACCATGCAGCTGCCGTCCGAAGACCGCTACAGCATGGACAAGGAGCGCATCCTTTCCACGATTGCGGTGCTGTTTGGCGGGCGTATCGCCGAAGAGGTATTCATGCACCAGATGACCACCGGTGCATCCAACGATTTCGAACGCGCCACCGATATGGCGCGGCGCATGGTAACCCAGTGGGGAATGTCGGATGCGCTCGGCACCATGGTGTATGGCGAGAACGAGGGAGAGGTGTTCCTTGGACGTTCGGTAACCACGCACAAGAATATTTCCGAAGCAACGATGCAGAAGGTGGACAACGAGATTCGCCGCATCATCGACCAGCAATATTCGCTGGCGCGCGGTTTGATCGAATCCAATCGCGACAAGATCGAGGCAATGACCAAGGCATTGCTGGAATGGGAAACCATAGACGCGGATCAGATCAATGACATCATGGCCGGCAGTCCGCCGCGTCCGCCCAAGCCGCCTGCGCCCAGCAGCCAGGCTCAGCAGCCGCCTCAGGATCAGGCACCACCGGCGCCTGCCGCCACGCCTACGCAGCCTGCGCAGGGAACCTGATACAAAGAGCGAGGTGTAACAGCTTCGCTTTTTGTTTTTCAGTCAGCAGGTCGTTACAGTTTGATGTCTAAGTGTTCGATGCGCGCAATGTCACGGCGGATTAAGTCAGTCATGTCATGTTCACGGCGATCTCGGCGTGCAGCACAAATTACATAAATCAGGAGAGTATATCCATGTATATCGCCATGAATCGTTTCAGGATAAAACCGGGCTGTGAGTCGGACTTTATCGGCATCTGGAAGAACCGCGACACTTATCTCGACAGTGTGCCCGGGTTTAAAGAGTTTCATCTGTTGCAAGGGCCAGGCAACGAAGAGTTCACCCTGTTTGCCTCTCACTCCGTCTGGGACTCAAAGCAGGACTTTGTAAATTGGACCCAGTCCGAGCAGTTTCGCAAGGCCCATGCCGGAGCAGGTGGCAAGAGCAAGGATATCTACCTTGGCCCGCCGCAGCTTGAAGGTTTCGAAGCGGTTGTCTGAACATCGGCATGCCTGGACGCAAACCTGGGATCGTCCTCACGATAAACAGTTACAGAAAACTGTCTTGGCCTGACGGCACTGTATCTGTTGCGGTTTTCTATTCATCGAATCCTTTCTTATGCTGTATTGCGGTAAATTCAAACTTGACCTGTCACGCCCGCTGATTATGGGCATCGTCAACGCTACGCCTGATTCCTTCTCGGATGGCGGGCAGCATTTTCAGCGCGACGCCGCTCTGGAGCATGCGCAGCAGCTGATCGCCGAGGGTGCGGACATGCTCGATGTCGGCGGCGAGTCGACCCGGCCCGGTGCCATGCCGGTCGGCATACAGGAAGAACTGGACCGGGTATTGCCTGTCATCGAAGGTCTGCGCGGCGCGCCTGTGCCGGTCTCGATAGACACCTTCAAACCAGAAGTGATGCGGGCGGCGATTTCCGCTGGTGCGGACATGGTCAACGACATCAACGCGCTGCAGGATGCAGTTGCAATGAAGGTGGTTGCCGAAAGCCAAGCAGGTGTATGCCTGATGCATAAAAAGGGCAACCCGCAAACAATGCAGCAGCAGCCCGAATATCAGGACGTCGTCGCCGAAGTCAGCACATTCCTGCGCGAACGCAGCGCGGCTGCCGAAGCAGCCGGCATTCAGCGCGATCGCATCGTGATTGACCCCGGTTTTGGCTTTGGCAAGACCTTGGCGCATAATCTGGCCTTGCTGCGCGAATTGAGCAGGCTGGCTGAACCGGGCGTGCCGGTGCTGGCGGGCTTGTCGCGCAAGTCCATGCTGGGCGCGCTGACCGGACAGGATGTGGCGCATCGTTTGCCGGCCAGTGTGGCAGCGGCCCTGATTGCGGTTCAGCACGGGGCAAACATCGTGCGGGTGCATGATGTAAGTGCAACGGTCGACGCACTCAGGATATGGAATGCGGTTAACGGAACGGGCGTATGAATGGAGTAATGGGGTGAGCAGAAAATATTTCGGTACCGACGGCGTGCGCGGACGGGTTGGAGAACATCCGATCACACCGCAGTTCGTGATGCACTTGGGCTATGCGGCGGGCAGGGTACTCTCCGGCATGTCTGATACTCCTGGCGAGCGCACCGGGGTGCTGATCGGCAAGGACACGCGTATTTCGGGTTACATGCTGGAAACGGCGCTGGAGGCAGGCCTGATTGCGGCCGGTATCGACGTCTATCTGGCCGGTCCGGTGCCTACGCCGGCGGTTGCCTACCTGACCCGGGCGCTGCGCCTGCAGGCCGGCATCGTGATCTCCGCATCCCACAATCCGTACGATGACAACGGCATCAAATTCTTTTCTTCCCATGGTACCAAGCTGCCGGACGAGACGGAGCTCGCAATCGAAGCGGCGATGGACCAGGAAATGAAGACCAATGCTTCGGACGGGCTAGGCAAGGCGAAACGCATCGACGATGCGGGCGGGCGCTATATTGAATTCTGCAAGAGCACGTTCCCCTCCGAACTGGACCTGCGCGGACTGAAAATCGTCGTGGACAGCGCGCATGGCGCGACTTATCAGATTGCGCGCCACGTGTTCCACGAACTCGGCGCCGATGTGATCGCGATCGGCGCACAGCCGGACGGCATGAACATCAATGACGGTTATGGCGCGACCGCACCGGACAATCTGTGCAAGGCAGTGGTCGAGCACAGCGCGGATGTCGGCATCGCGCTGGATGGCGACGGCGACCGCCTGGTAATGGCCGACAGCGCGGGAAAGCTCTATGACGGCGACCAGTTGATGTATGTGATCGTGAAACATCGCCAGGCGCAAGGCCGGTTGCATGGCGGGGTGGCTGGCACGCTGATGACCAATCTTGCCTTCGAACACGCGATGCAGAACCTCGGCATCCCGTTCAAGCGCGCCAAGGTCGGCGACCGTTACGTGATGGAATTGCTGCAGCAACAGGGCTGGCAGCTCGGCGGGGAAAATTCCGGGCATATCATCTGTCTGGACAAGCACAGCACCGGCGACGGCATCATCTCCGCACTGCAGGTGCTGCATGCATTGCGTGCGAACCGGCAAAGTCTCGCAGAGGCAGCGGGCGATTTGCAGATGTATCCTCAAGTATTGATCAACGTGCGGGTCGCACGGGGCCTTGATTGCCTCGGCGATCGCCAGGTGACGGCTGTAGTGTCCGATGCTGAACAGGTGCTGGACGGCAAAGGCCGTGTGTTGTTGCGCCCCTCGGGCACTGAGCCATTGTTGCGGGTAATGGTCGAAGGTGAAGACAGGCAGCTGGTGGAAAGCTCCGCGCAGCGCATCGCCGACGTGGTGCGCAAACTGGCGTCATCAGGTTGAAACCGGAAGATGCAGGCAATTCGATAACCGTTCCGGCTTCCAGTTAGCGGCCGCCCAGTCTAGCATTTCTTCAGTCGTGCCGGACCGCAATTCGTCGGGCGGATACTGGCGCAGGAACGCCAGCGCATTGAACAGGGTGGAAACCGGGCTGTGCCTTGTCACCGGCTTGGCGAGGGTTTGCTTGCTGAGTTTTTCGCCACGTGCATTCACCGCGACCGGCAGGTGCATATAGGATGGCGTCTTCAGCCCGAGCAATTGCTGCAGATATATCTGGCGCGGCGTTGAGCAGAGCAGGTCGGCGCCGCGTACTACATCGGTGATTCCCTGCGCGGCATCGTCCACCACGACCGCAAGCTGGTAGGCATACAATCCGTCCGCGCGCAGCAGCACGAAATCGCCAATCTCGCTTGCCAGATCCTGGGTAGTCATGCCCTGCAGCAGGTCATCCAGCGTAATCACGGCATCGTCGACGCGCACCCGCCAGGACCGCGCCGTCTTGCCTGCTGCGATGCCGTTCCGGCAGCTTCCCGAATAGACCAGTTCATTGCCGCGCTGCAGGGCAGAGTCCGCGATTTCTTTGCGGCTGCAGGCACAGGGATACATCATGCCGGATTCTTGCAGCTGGAGAAAAGCCCGTTCGTATTCGGCTGTGCGCTGGCTCTGGTAAATGACCTGCTCGTCCCAGTGCAGGCCATGGCTCTCCAGCGTGGCGAGAATGTCGGCTGCCGCGCCACCGACGGTGCGTGGGGTATCGAGGTCGTCGATGCGCACCAGCCACTTGCCCTGATGATGCCGGGCATCAAGATAGCTGCCGACGGCAGCGACTAGAGAACCGAAATGGAGCGGGCCGGTGGGGGAGGGGGCGAAGCGCCCCCGGTACTGACTGCGGTAAGGCCCGTCAGGCAGCGACGGCCTCTTCGGCAAACACCAGCTTTACCTTGCCATCGGCATCGATATCGACAGTGACCTGGCCGCCGTTTGCGAGACGGCCGAACAGCAGTTCGTCGGCCAGCGCGGAACGTATGGTGTCCTGGATCAGGCGTGCCATCGGGCGAGCGCCCATCAGCGGGTCGAAACCGCGCTCAGCCAGGTAGTCCTTGAGTGCGTCGGTGAATACAATTTCCACTTTCTTCTCATGCAACTGCTCTTCGAGCTGCATCAGGAACTTGTCGACCACGCGCAGGATGATTTCGTGATCCAGCGGTGCGAAAGAGATCACCGCATCCAGCCGGTTGCGGAATTCCGGAGTGAAAGTGCGTTTGATGTCCATCAATTCTTCGCCGCCCGAGCTGCTCTTGGTGAAGCCGATCTGGTTCTTGTTCAAGGCTTCCGAACCGGCATTGGTGGTCATGATGATCACCACATTTCGGAAATCGGCCTTGCGCCCGTTATTGTCAGTGAGCGTGCCGTGATCCATCACCTGCAGCAGGATGTTAAAGATGTCAGGGTGTGCTTTCTCGATCTCGTCCAGCAGCAGCACCGCGTGAGGCTGTTTGCCGATCGCCTCGGTGAGCAGACCGCCCTGATCGAATCCGACGTAGCCGGGCGGCGCGCCGATCAGGCGCGACACCGCATGGCGCTCCATGTATTCGGACATGTCGAAGCGGTGCAGCGGCATGCCCATTGAGTAGGCCAGTTGCCTCGCGACTTCGGTTTTGCCGACGCCAGTCGGCCCGGAGAACAGGAAGCTGCCGATGGGTTTCTGCGGGTTGCCCAGACCGCTGCGTGACATCTTGATCGCGGCAGCAAGCGCGTCGATCGCCTTGTTCTGGCCGAACACGACTGCCTTGAGATCACGGTCCAGCGTCTTCAGTGCATTCCGGTCATCAGAGGAAACGGTACGTGTCGGGATGCGTGCGATCTTGGCGATGATCTCTTCGATCTCGTGCTTCCCGATGGTTTTTTTCTGTTTCGACTTGGGCAGGATGCGTTGCGCAGCACCGGCTTCGTCCAGCACATCGATCGCCTTGTCCGGAAGGTGGCGGTCATTGATGTAACGCGAGGCAAGTTCAGCAGCACTGGTGATAGCAGCCGCACTGTATTTGACACTGTGGTGCTCCTCAAAACGCGATTTCAGGCCGCGCAGAATCGCGATGGTCTGTTCGACGGATGGCTCCGGCACATCGACTTTCTGGAAGCGTCTGGAAAGCGCGTGGTCCTTCTCGAAAATACCCCGGTATTCCTGATAGGTGGTTGCGCCTATGCATTTCAATTGTCCGTTCGACAGAGCCGGTTTGAGCAGGTTGGATGCATCCATTGTGCCGCCGGAAGCAGCGCCAGCGCCAATCATGGTGTGAATTTCATCGATGAACAGGATCGCGTGGTTGGCTTCTCCCAATTCCTTTAGGACAGCCTTCAGGCGCTGTTCAAAGTCGCCGCGATACTTGGTGCCGGCCAGCAGGGCACCCATGTCGAGAGAATAGACATGTGCGTCACTGAGGATTTCAGGCACATCATGTTCCACGATGCGCCGCGCGAGGCCTTCGGCGATAGCAGTCTTGCCCACGCCGGCCTCGCCGACCAGCAGGGGGTTGTTCTTGCGGCGGCGGCACAGCGTCTGGATGACGCGCTCCAGCTCGATTTCACGACCGATCAGCGGATCAATCTTGCCGGCCAGTGCCTGTGCATTCAGGTCCAGAGTGTAGTTCTTCAGTGCTTCGCCGTTGTTCTGGTCCACTTCGGATTCGGAATCGCTTTGCGGCTTGGCCGGGGTGCCGGGCAGGGTCTTGTCGATGCCGTGCGCAATATAGTTCACCACATCGAGACGGCTGACGTTGCGCTGGGTCAGGAAATACACTGCGTGAGAATCCTTTTCGCCAAACAGCGCGACCAGGATATTGGCGCCGGTGACTTCCTTCTTGTTGGTTGACTGCACATGCAGGATGGCGCGCTGGATCACGCGCTGGAATCCGACCGTGGGCTGGGTGTCCACTTCGCGGTCGCCCGGTGTGACCGGGGTATGGGTGGTGATGAATTCTGTCAGAACCAGACGCAGCTCGTCTAAGTCCACGCCGCAGGCGCGCAAAACCTGCGCGGCAGAGGCGTTGTCAAGCATGGTGAGGAGCAGATGCTCGACGGTGATGAACTCATGGCGCTTCTGGCGTGCCTCGACAAATGCCAGATGCAGACTGACTTCCAGTTCTTGAGCAATCATTTCAATTTTCCTCCATGCCGCATCGTAGCGGATGTCCGTGATGTTTTGCAAATTCTGAAACCTGGCTTACCTTGCTTTCGGCAATATCCAGGGAATAGACCCCGCATACCGCAGAACCTTCATTATGCACTTTGAGCATGATTTGCAGGGCGCGTTCCTGATCCAGCGCGAAAAAAAGTTGCAAAACCTCAACTACGAATTCCATGGTGGTGTAGTCGTCGTTGAACAGCATCACCTTGTACATGCGTGGCGGTTTGGTTTTCGCGCGTTCCGGCGCAAGTACGACATTGCTGAGGTGTTTGGTCGCCATAATTTCCGGTAGGTGTTCAGATACTTTCCTTGCCCTCATATTTGATGATTGGCGATGCTTTTTCAACCCCATTCGAAAAATATTTTACAAACCCCTTGACGGTTTCAATAAAACAGGAGTAAAAAGCGCGCTGGTGTTTGACTCAAAGTATCTGCAGTACTGGTTTTGCCGTGTGCGATCTTGGATTCAAACAGTTCGCGGGGAGGTCCCCGCTTTTAAGTAAGGAAGCAATCACATGGCAACTGGTACAGTTAAATGGTTCAACGACGCGAAGGGTTTTGGTTTTATCACTCCCGATGACGGCAGCGAAGACTTGTTCGCACACTTTTCGGCAATCAACATGAGCGGCTTCAAGTCACTCAAAGAAGGCCAGAAGGTAACCTTTGAAGTAGTTCAGGGTCCCAAGGGCAAGCAAGCTTCCAACATCCAGGCGCCTTAATCGGTTCCTCACAGTTGGCAGAATAACCGGCGCGAAGGTGCCGGTTTTTTTTGCCGCTGCGCCGCGAATTCAAATGCAGGCTTTTATGCAATCGCTGCGAGCGCCGCGTTCAATGTTGGACTGGGCCGCATCGCGCGTGAAGTCTTCGCGAAGTCGGGATGATAATAGCCGCCCATATCCACCGGCTTGCCCTGGGCGGCAATCAGTTCGGCATTGATCTTTGTCTCGTTGTCCGTCAACAGCTTCGCCAGACCTGTAAAGCGCGCCTGGATTTCCCTGTCTTTGGTCTGTGCAGCCAGCGCCTGCGCCCAATAAAGGGCCAGGTAGAAATGGCTGCCACGGTTGTCGATCTCTCCCACTTTTCGGGCTGGGGACTTGTTGTTATCCAGGATACGCGCGTTGGCCTGATCCAGCGTCTCTGCCAATATCTGCGCCTTGGCGTTGCTGAACTTTCGGGCCAGGTGTTCTAGCGATACGCCCAGCGCGAGGAACTCGCCCAGTGAATCCCAGCGCAGATAGCCTTCCTGGCGGAATTGCTGGACATGCTTGGGAGCCGAACCGCCCGCGCCGGTCTCGAACATTCCGCCGCCATTCATCAGCGGCACGATGGACAGCATTTTGGCGCTGGTGTTGAGTTCGAGTATCGGGAACAGGTCGGTGAGGTAGTCGCGCAATACGTTGCCGGTCACGGAGATGGTGTCCTTGCCCTGGCGGATGCGTGCAAGCGTCGCACGGCAAGCTTCCGCCGGTTCCATGATCTTGATGTCCAGTCCGCTGGTGTCGTGATCCTTGAGATATTTATCGACCTTGGCGATGATCTGCGCATCGTGGGCGCGGTTCCTGTCCAGCCAGAAAATTGCCGGCGTATTGCTCAAACGCGCACGTGTGACGGCAAGCTTCACCCAGTCCTGGACGGGAGCATCCTTGGTCTGGCAGGCGCGGAAGATATCGCCTTGTTCGACGCTTTGCTCCAGCAATATCTTTCCCGCAGCATCGACGATGCGCACCACACCTTCGCCGGCGATCTCGAAGGTTTTGTCGTGAGAGCCGTATTCCTCGGCTTTCTGCGCCATCAGGCCGACGTTGGGCACGCTGCCCATGGTGGCGGGATCAAGCGCGCCGTTTTTCTTGCAGTCTTCCACCGTGGCGTCATACACGCCCGCGTAGCAGCGATCCGGAATCATTGCCAGGGTGTCATAGGGTTTGCCGTCGGCGCCCCACATCTTTCCGCCATCGCGGATCATCGGCGGCATGGAAGCATCGATGATCACATCGGATGGCACGTGCAGGTTGGTGATGCCCCTGTCGGAATTAACCATTGCCAGCGGCGGCTGGTTCCTGAAGCAGTCGGCGATGTCAGCCACGATGGCAGCACGCTCATTTTCGGGCAATGCAAAGACTTTGGCTTCAATGTCGCCGAAGCCGTTGTTGACGTTGACTTTCAGTTTCTTGAGCAGCGCGCCGTGCTTGTCGAAAACGTTCTTGAAGAACACGGATACGGCGTGGCCGAACATGATCGGGTCGGAAATCTTCATCATGGTGGCCTTCAAGTGCAGCGACAGCAGCACATCCGCCTTCTTCGCCGCTGCGATCTGCTCGGCGTAGAACTGGCGCAGCGCGCGGCGGCTCATCACGGCGGCATCGATAATCTCGCCGGCCTTCAGCGCAAGCTTGTCCTTGAGCACGGTGGTCTTGCCATCTTTTGATATGAATTCGATGCGGGCGGTGGCAGCTTCCGGTACCGTCACGGATTTTTCGCTGCCGTAGAAATCACCGCTGCTCATGTGCGCGACGCGGGTTTTCGAATCGGCAGCCCACTTGCCCATCCGGTGCGGATGCTTTCGTGCGAACTGTTTGACCGAGGCAGCGGCGCGTCGGTCCGAGTTGCCTTCGCGCAGCACCGGATTCACCGCGCTGCCGAGTACTTTGCCGTAACGAGCCCTGATTTCCTTGTCGGCATCGGTCTTCGGATCTTCGGGGTAGTCGGGGATCCGGTAACCCTGCGACTGCAATTCGCTGATCGCCGCCTTCAGCTGCGGAAGCGATGCGCTGATATTGGGCAGCTTGATGATGTTTGCTTCCGGTCGCAGTGTCAGCGCGCCCAGTTCGCTGAGATCATCGGCAATTTTCTGGGTCGCGGTCAAATTTTCCGGAAAATTCGCAAGGATGCGGCCAGCCAGGGAAATGTCCCTCGTTTCGACGGCAACGCCGGCGGCACCGGTAAATGCCTGGATGATGGGAAGCAGAGAATAGGTGGCCAGTGCAGGCGCTTCGTCGGTCAGCGTGTAAATAATTTTTTGACTAGTCATGTTTTTCTCTTCTGTTCGTGCTTGACAATGGACCGTCTGCGTTTCGGAATTATGCAGCCGTGATTCCAGCAATTTGCATGCCCGGTTCGGCGCCCGGAGATTGAAGCGGTAAAATATCGTCTCAACAACAAACAGGAATCTTGATGGGGCGCATTCTGCTGTTCAACAAGCCGTTTGGCGTGATCTGCCAGTTCAGTCGTGATGGAATGCATCCGACGCTGGCCGATTATATCCCGCTTCCGGACTTTTATCCCGCCGGGCGCCTGGATACCGACAGCGAGGGTTTGCTGGTGCTGACCGACGATGGCAGGCTGCAGCATCGCATTACCGATCCGAAACACAAACTGCCGAAAACCTATTGGGTGCAGGTCGAGGGCAGCGCGGATGACGCCGCGCTGGAAATACTCCGGAATGGGGTACAGCTGCCGGATTTCAGGACGCAGCCTGCCGAAGCGAGCCTGATGAATGAGCCTGCTAACCTGTGGCCGCGCAACCCGCCAATACGCGAGCGCAAGAGCATTCCGACCAGCTGGATCACCCTGACGATACGCGAGGGGAAGAACCGCCAGGTGCGCCGCATGACCGCGGCCGTCGGTTTGCCGACATTGCGCCTGATCCGCTGCCGCATCGGCGAGTGGACGCTGGACGGCTTGCAGCCTGGGAAGTGGAGAGTCGAACCGAACCATCTGTCGCGTTGACAAACAAACCGGCTGCTTTTAACTTATGCCGTCATACCTGATCAGAGGGGCCGTCATGTCATTTTCACGCTGTATTTTGCTGTGTAGCGTATTGTTCCTTGCCGGGCTGCCCGCAGGCAGTTTTGCCTCAGAACGTTCCTACGGAATGGTCACCAAGGCAGAGAAATCGCTTAGAGGTCGCTGGTACAGCGAAACGGGCAGCATTACATTCAGAAACAACGGAACCGTCAGGCTGAAGGGGAAGCGATATTTTTATGCGGTTTCCAACGGCGGCATGATACAGCTCAGCGGACACAACAGTTCGGATGCAATCTACTACCAGCTATTCGGCGGCCAGCTGACCCTGACCGTGGACGGTATCACCACGGTCTACACGCGTACCCGGCCGGGAAAGAAATAAGCCTGCTCCGCGCCGGTTTCGATAACGACGCTTCCGCGGCCTCAATATTGCTCAGGCGCTAGCGGCCCCTGCGCGTGACAGGCTTGGGCGAGAACAGTGCCGGTTGTGGCATCGCCTGGTGACGCGCGGCTTCGGACATGTATTGTGGTTCGGCAGCCTTGTTTGGTTCGGGTGACTTGTCTGGTGAACGCGGCTTCGCGGCTTGTTGCCTGCTGTGCGGCTGCTGTTCGCGCTGTTGCGGATTGCGCTGTCCTTGACCATTTCCTCGGGGGCCTTCTCCTCGGGGTTGCTGGCGATTTCCCCTGCCTTCAGCGCGAGGTCCGTTGTTGCGTCTTTGCCCATGCGCCTGGCGCGGCGGGCGCGGGGCTTCGGCGGGAAGGTTGGCAGGCGGTACAAAACTGTCGACTTCAACAACAGGGATTTCGCGCTTGATCAAGCGCTCTATGGATCTGAGAAACGGCAATTCTTCCTTGTCCACCAGCGAGATTGCGGAACCGCTGCTGCCCGCACGGCCAGTACGGCCGATGCGGTGCACATAGTCTTCCGGCACGTTCGGCAATTCGAAATTCACCACGTGCGGCAGCTGGTCGATGTCAAGGCCGCGCGCGGCGATATCGGTGGCGACCAGCACCGGCAGCGAACCGTCCTTGAATTGCGCCAGCGCCTTGGTGCGAGCCGGCTGGCTCTTGTTGCCGTGTATCGCTGCAGCCGGAATGCCGTCAGCGATCAGCTTTTCAGTCAGCCGGTTCGCGCCGTGCTTGGTGCGGGTGAATACCAGCACCTGCTTCCAGTCGTTGTGCTTGATCAGGTGGGCAAGCAAATGGCTCTTCAGGCGTTGCGGTACCAGATGGATGCTTTGCGAGATCAGTTCCACCGTGGAGTTGCGGCGCGCCACTTCGACATAGCCGGGATTGTGCAGCAGGCCGTCTGAAAGCGCCTTGATCTCGTCGGAAAAAGTCGCCGAAAACAGCAGGTTCTGGCGTTGCTTCGGCAGCAGCGCGAGGATTTTTTTGATGTCGCGGATGAAACCCATGTCCAGCATGCGATCCGCTTCGTCCAGAACCAGTATCTCGACACCGGAAAGATCCAGCGTTTTCTGCCCGGCATGGTCGAGCAAGCGCCCGGGTGTGGCGACCAGGATGTCGACCTGTCCGCGCAATGCCTTGATTTGCGGGTTGATGTTCACTCCGCCGAACATCACCATCGATTTCAGTGGCAGATATTTTCCGTAGGTTTGCACAGATTCTTCCACCTGTGCCGCGAGTTCGCGGGTGGGGACCAGGATCAGGCAGCGCGGGCATCCGTGGCGCTTGCTGGCGGCCTGCTTTTCCGAGAGCAGATGCAGGATGGGCAGGGTGAAGCCGGCCGTCTTGCCGGTGCCGGTTTGCGCGCCGGCCAGCAGGTCGCCTCCGGCCAGTACCAGCGGGATTGCCTGGGCCTGCACCGGCGTGGGTTTCGTGTATCCTGCATCGGCGATCGCGCGCATCAGGGGCTGTGCCAGGTTCAGGCTGGCGAAGGTGATTTCATTGTCTGGCAAAGCATGACTCCTGTGAAAGCCTGCTGCTCACAAGAGCTGCACCAATCGAGGCAGGCCAATAAGAGATCGAGACGATCCGGCGTGTGGGAAAAGTACCGCTGCGCTGATTGGTCGGGCGCGGGTGGCGGGCATTATACCCGTACTGGGCGCGTGCGAGGGACGAAAATATCCGGACCGAAAACGCCGTGCATGCCAAATAGCCGCCCCGCAGGCTGCCCTGCCCGCATTGCTCGGGTATAATGCGCACCTTCGTAAATTTACCGGCGGGATGACAATATGCCTATTTATGCTTATGGCTGTTCGAGTTGCGGCTTGCAGAAAGATGTGATGCAGAAAATCAGCGACACGCCGCTCAGCACTTGCCCGGAATGCGGCAAGGAGACGTTCAAAAAGCAACTGACCGCTGCGGGATTCCAGTTGAAGGGCAGCGGCTATTATGCGACCGACTTCAAGAACGGATCGCAACCGAGTAATGCGCCCAAGGCGGAGGCCGCCTGCGCGCCGTGCGCCAGCGCGGGTTCCTGCCCGGTGGCAGACGGTTCTGCCTGAACATGAAAAAATATTTCATCACCGGCCTGCTGGTATGGGTTCCGCTCGGCATCACCCTGTGGGTGCTGAATCTGACGATAGGAACGATGGACCAGCCGCTGCTGCTGCTGCCCGAATCATGGCGCCCGGACAGGTTGCTGGGCGTGCATATTCCGGGTCTCGGCATCATCCTGACACTGGCCGTGGTGTGGCTGACCGGCTTGCTGGTGCGCAACGTGTTCGGCCGGAAATTGTGGGAACAAGGCGAAAAAGCGATGCTGCATGTGCCCTTCGTGGGCAGCGTCTACCGAGGCGTAAAGCAGGTCAGCGATACGCTGTTGTCGGGCAGCGGGAATTCTTTCCGCAAGGTGCTGCTGGTCCGTTATCCGCACCCGCAGGCCTGGTCGCTGGCATTCCAGACCACTGCGCCAGGAGAGGTGATCGGCAATCTGGACGAGGAATACGTTGCAGTGTTCATTCCCACCACACCCAGCCCGGTTAACGGATTTTATTTTTTCGTGCGCAAGGCCGACACGATCGAGCTCGACATGACGGTGGATGTCGCATTGCGCTCCATCGTTTCGATGGGGGTGGCGGCAGACTCCGTAACCGGGAAACATCCCGCCATCTCCCAACAGATGCAAGCAGATCAACCCTGACATTTATATTAAAAACCAGAATCATGCGAACACATTATTGCGGACTGCTTAACACCGACCAGTTGGATCAAACCGTCAGCCTGTGCGGCTGGGCACATCGCCGGCGCGACCACGGCGGGGTAATTTTCATCGACCTGCGCGACCGCGAGGGTCTGGCGCAGGTCGTCTGTGATCCAGATCGCCCCGACATGTTCAAGGTCGCCGAATCGGTGCGCGGCGAGTTCGTGCTGCGCGTTATCGGCAAGGTGCGTCACCGCCCGGCAGGCACCACCAATCCCAATATAACCAGCGGCGAGATCGAGATTCTGTGCCACGAGATCGAAGTGCTGAATACCGCGCTGACGCCGCCGTTCCAGCTCGACGACGAGAACCTGTCCGAGACGGTGCGCCTGACCCACCGGGTGATCGACCTGCGCCGTCCGCAGATGCAGAAAAACATGATGCTGCGCTACAAGGTGTCAATGGCATTCCGCCGCTTTCTCGACAGCCGCGGCTTTATCGACATCGAAACGCCGATGCTGACCAAGTCCACGCCGGAAGGCGCGCGCGACTACCTGGTGCCGTCGCGCGTGCATCCGGGAGAGTTCTTCGCATTGCCGCAATCGCCGCAGTTGTTCAAGCAGATGCTGATGGTGGCCGGCTTCGACCGCTATTACCAGATCACCAAGTGCTTCCGCGACGAGGATCTGCGCGCCGACCGTCAGCCGGAATTTACACAGGTGGATATCGAGACTTCGTTCCTGACCGAAACACAGATCACTGCGCTGATGGAAGAATTGATACGCAGCGTATTCAGGGAAGCGCTGGATGTGGAACTACCCAACCCGTTCCCGCGTATCACGCACGCCGAGGCGATGGCTCGCTACGGTTCGGACAAGCCTGACCTGCGCGTGACACTGGAGCTGAGCGAAGTCACCGATGCGGTGAAGGATGTCGCGTTCAAGGTGTTTGCCGGTGTGGCCAACTCCGAAAACGGCCGCGTCGCGGCGTTGCGCGTACCGGGCGGCGCGGCGTTCTCGCGCGGCGAGATCGACGAGTACACCCGGTTCGTCGGGATCTATGGCGCGAAGGGACTGGCTTACATCAAGGTCAATGACATCACGCAACTCAACGAGGCCGGCCTGCAGTCGCCGATCGTTAAGAACCTGCACGAGGGCGCGCTGAAGGCCGTCGTCGAGCGCTGCGGCGCACAGAACGGCGACATCATTTTCTTCGGCGCGGACAAGGAAAAGATCGTCAATGATGCGCTCGGCGCATTGCGCAGCAAGATCGGCCACGACAAGGGATATACCAACGGCAAGGCATGGGAGCCGGTCTGGGTGGTGGACTTCCCGATGTTCGAATACGATGAAGAAGCGAAGCGCTGGAATGCCTGCCATCATCCATTCACCGCGCCCAAGGACGAACACCTTGCGCTGCTGGAAAGCGATCCGGGGCGTTGCCTGGCCAAGGCTTACGATCTCGCGCTGAACGGTTCGGAAATCGGCGGCGGTTCGGTGCGTATCCACCAGGAAGCGGTGCAATCGCAGGTGTTCCGCGCGCTCAATATCGGCGCTGAAGAGGCGCAACTCAAATTCGGTTTCCTGCTCGACGCGCTGCAATACGGAGCCCCTCCGCACGGCGGGCTGGCGTTCGGACTGGACCGCATCGTCACGATGATGACCGGCTCGGAATCGATTCGCGACGTGATCGCGTTCCCAAAAACCCAGCGCGCCCAATGCCTGCTGACCCAGGCACCGAGCGCGGTTGACGAAAGACAGCTGCGAGATCTGCATATCCGCCTGCGCCAGCAGGTGCAAACCACAGCTGAAGTGCTGGCAGTCGCCAAGGAATGACCGGTTTGGATATGTTGCGTCCGCACTGGATCGTGCTGGCGGCGATGCTGTTCCTGCCGGCCGGCGCGCAGGCCGATACCCTTCAACCAGCGACGGTCGCGCAAACCGACCAGGCCAGCATCGGTGTGGCGCAATTGCCTGCACAGGCACGCGATACGCTGCGCGCAATCAAGCGGGGCGGGCCATTTGCCTACCAGCGCGACGGCGTGATATTCAAAAACTACGAACATGCCCTGCCCGAACGCCGGCGCGGCTACTATCACGAGTACACCGTGAAAACACCGGGCAGGCATAACCGCGGTGCCAGACGCATCATCAGCGGTGCGGGCGGCGAATATTTCTACACCGCCGATCATTACCAGACATTCAGACGAATCCGGGAGTAGCCATGGACACATTGGCGCGGCAACTGGAAAATCGGGAAGCGGCGGGCAGCTATACGCTGGATTGCAGCTCCGAAGAATTGCGCAGCGCGGTTGAGCATGCCGGCTTCGCGCTGTTCGAAGCCGATCTTGCAGGCGTCAAAGGCAAGCAGAATCTGCTGAATGCACTGGCTGCTGCGGCCGGATTTCCGCCCGGGTTCGGCGCCAACTGGGATGCGCTGGCCGACGCGCTGTGCGATCTGTCATGGCGCCAGGCAGGCGGATATGTGCTGTTGTTGCGCGGTGCCAGCGACACGCTGGGTCTTTCCGCGAACGACAGGGAAATCGCGCTGGATATCCTGGCCGACACGGTGGTGTACTGGCGGCAGCGCAAAAAGCCGTTCTGGATATTTTTTGCCCAGGGATGAAGCAGAATAAACAGCCGGTCTCGGTGCTGGTGGTGATCTACACGGACAATCTGGATGTGTTGCTGCTGGAGCGGGCCGATCATCCCGGCTACTGGCAGTCCGTCACCGGCAGCCGCGATGGCGATGAATTGCTTGCGGATACAGCAATACGCGAAGTGGACGAAGAAACCGGTCTCGATGCGCGGCACTACCCGCTCAGCGACTGGCAGGAACAGAATGTCTACGAGATCTATCCTCACTGGCGGTACCGCTATGCGCCCGGCATCACGCACAATACTGAGCATGTGTTCGGCCTGCAACTTCCCGGGCCGGTTGATATCCAACTTGCGCCACGCGAACATTTGGACTACCGGTGGCTGTCGTGGCAGGATGCGGCTGAAATGGTCTTTTCACCGAGCAATCGTGCTGCGATCCTGGAGTTGCCGAATCGCGTCCGGATGAATGGGCACATACAGAGGAAAACACAATGAGCGAAACACAGATTCCGTTTGCGTACGAACATCCCGGCTCGCCGACTGCGGTGGCGTGGGCAAAGGTGCCGCGCGAACCGGACGCTGCGGAAAAGCCCGAATTGATCGCGCGCATCAAGCGCCTGCTGAAGGAGCAGGACGCGGTGCTGGTCGCGCATTATTATGTGCATGCCGATCTGCAGGATCTGGCAGAGGCCACCGGCGGCATCGTTTCCGATTCGCTGGACATGGCCAACTTCGGCCACCGTCACCCGGCCAGTACCATCGTGGTCGCGGGCGTGCGCTTCATGGGTGAGACCGCAAAAATACTTAACCCGGAAAAGCGCGTTCTGATGCCGGACCTTGCTGCGGAGTGTTCGCTGGACCTCGGCTGTCCAGCGGACGAATTCAGCAAGTTCTGCGACGCGCACCCGGACCGCGCCGTGATCGTGTATGCGAATACCAGCGCGGCGGTGAAGGCGCGAGCCGACTGGATGGTGACCAGCTCGATTGCATTGCCGGTGGTGAAACATCTCAAGGAACAGGGCAAGAAGGTGCTGTGGGCGCCTGACCGTCATCTCGGCAGCTACGTGCAGGAGCAGACCGGCGCGGACATGCTGCTGTGGCAGGGCTCGTGCATCGTGCACGACGAATACAAAGCCAGGGAACTGATCGAACTGAAAGCGCAGCACCCTCAGGCCAAAGTGCTGGCGCATCCGGAATCGCCGCGCGCAGTGGTGCAGCTGGCCGACATGGTCGGATCCACCACCCAGCTGATCAAGGCTTCGCAGAGTCTGGATGCGCAGGAATTCATCGTAGCAACCGACAATGGCATTTTGCACCAGATGCGCAATCTGTCGCCGCACAAAACTTTTCTCGAAGCCCCGACCTCCGGAGTCGGCGCGACATGCAAGAGCTGTTCGCATTGCCCGTGGATGGCTATGAACGGGCTGCTGAATCTGGCCGAGGTTCTAGAGTCCGGCAAAAACGAGATTCACGTTGACCCTGCGATCATTCCACGCGCGGTGCTGCCGATCCAGAGGATGCTGGCGTACGCGAAGGAAATCGGGTTGCCGGCTAAGGGGATAGGGAACGCTTAACGGGCGTCACTCCCATAGCCGGCGACTTTGCTGGCGTTCTTTGCCAGGTTGTTCGAATGGCTAGTGGCTCCATCATGCGGGAATCCACCAACACCCTTTCCGACGTGGTGAGAGGGGATGTTGTACATCAGGCATTAACCCCGACCATTGGGTAAAATACCCGCCATGCCTACCCTCAAAATCGCCACCTACAACATTCACAAGGGCCTCTCCTATTTCAAGCGGCGCGTGGTGCTGCACGAGCTGCGCGAGCGGCTGCGCGAGCTGGATGCCGACATCGTATTCCTGCAAGAAGTGCAGGGCGAGCATGCGCTGCATGGTGAGCGTTATCACAACTATCCAGAAGGCGCGCAGCACGAGTTCATCGCGGGAGAGGTCTGGCCGCATTCGGTCTATGGCAAGAATGCGGTGTATGAGGCGGGGCATCATGGCAATGCGATACTCAGCCGCTTTCCGATACTGCGATCGTTCAATACTGATGTGTCCGCGCATCGTTTCGAAAGCCGCGGCCTGTTGCACAGCGAGGTTGAATTGGCGGGGCATCAGAACGTCCACTGCCTGTGCGTGCATTTTGGTCTGTTCGCAAAGGGGCGCCGCGCACAAACCTGCACACTGGTCGATTACGTGCGCAATGAAATACCGCAGGATGCGCGGCTGATCATCGCGGGCGATTTCAACGACTGGAGCAACCAGACCGGCAAGTCATTGGCCAGCGAGTTGCATATCCACGACGTGTTTCATATGCATGACGGCAAACTGGCGCGCAGTTTTCCGTCCAGACTCCCGTTGCTGCGCCTGGACCGCATCTATGTGCGCGGTTTTGACGTGCTGCACAGCAGCGTGCATACCGGGGGAAACTGGCTGCGTTTGTCAGACCATGCAGCACTTTCCGCGCAACTCAAAGGCTTATGAGCAAGATACATCAGGTGGCGGAAAACCAGCTGCTGCTGCTGCAGAACGGCACGGCCTATTTTCCGCGCCTGTGCGCAGATATCGATGTTGCGCAGCATTCGGTCTACCTGGAAACCTATATTTTTGCCCCGGACAAGACCGGTCGGATGGTTGTCGATGCGTTGCGCAGGGCTGCCGAACGCGGGGTGGTGGTGCGCGTGCTGCTCGATGGTTTCGGGTCGGCGGATTTTTCGAAGGCATGGCTGGCCGAGCTGACTGCGGCGAAGGTACAGGTCCAGTGGTTCCGGCGCGAAATTTCCCCATTCACCTTGCGGCGCAGCCGGATGCGCCGCCTGCGCCGCCTGCATCGCAAACTGGTGGTGCTGGATGGCGAAGTGGCCTTTGTCGGCGGCATCAACATCATCAATGATATCTCCAGCCGTGATCATTTCAGTTCGCCGCGCCTCGATTACGCGGTGCGGGTGCAGGGCGCGCTGGCAGGGGAGATCCACTCTGCCATGCGGCGCCTGTGGGGCGTGGTATCGTGGGCCAACTTCCGCAGGCGCGGCAAGGAAATCCGGCGCCTGGTGAGGGAGCGGGCCAAGCCGCTTGCCCCGGGTATCGCGCTGTTATTGCGCGACAGCCTGCGCCACCGGCATGATATTGAAAATGCCTACCTGGCGGCAATTGATGACGCGCGAAGCGAGATCATCATTGCGAATGCCTATTTCCTGCCCGGTCGCGCGTTTCGCATGGCGCTGATACAGGCTGCGCAACGCGGTGTCCGTGTGCTGCTGCTGCTGCAGGGAAGGGTCGAATACCGCTTGCAGCATTATGCGACGCATGCGCTGTATGACCAGTTGCTGGCAGCGGGCATCGAAATCTACGAGTATCAGCCCAGCTATCTGCACGCAAAGGTGGCCGTGATCGACGGGCTGTGGTCGACCGTGGGTTCATCCAATATCGATCCATTCAGCCTGTTGCTGGCCAGGGAGGCGAATCTGGTGATCCAGGATGCGGGATTCGCCGACGAGTTGCGCGCCAGCCTGCTTGCCGCGATCGCCAACGATGCGCTTCGCATCGGGGACGGAAACAATGTATCGCGCAGCCTTTGGGGCAGGGTGATCGCGCGCGCCAGTTACGGGATCGTGCGCCTGCTGATCGGTATGCTGGGCTATGACAGATCGATCTGAGCAGCCCGGTCTGCACGCGTTATAATTCGCGCTTGTCATTTCAGTTTTTCGCCATGCGTCCCTCCTCGATTCAACCGCAAAGCAACACTAACCGCGCCGATTGGCGGACCATCCGCACCCTGATTCCCTACCTGATGGAATTCAAGTGGCGGGTGTTTGCCGCGATGAGCATGTTGATATTTTCCAAGCTGGCCAACGTGTCCGTTCCGCTGGTGCTCAAGGAAATCATCGACGCGCTGGGCAAGGACAAGGCGTTGCTGATGGTGCCGGTATTCCTGATCGTCGGCTACGGCGTGCTCAGGTTGTTCAGCACCCTGTTCGGCGAATTGCGCGACGCGGTGTTCGCCAAAGTCACCCAGCGCGCGATACGGCGGGTCGCTCTACAGGTATTCGAACATCTGCACAGTTTGAGCCTGCGCTTTCATCTGGACCGGCAGACCGGGGGGGTGTCGCGAGACATCGAACGCGGCACGCGCGGAATCGGCTTCCTGCTCAATTTCACGCTGTTCAACATCCTGCCGACGCTGCTGGAGATCGGCCTGGTGGCGGCGATCCTGCTCAAGAAATACACGCCGTGGTTTGCCGTCATAACCTTTATCACGCTGCTGATCTACATTGCGTTCACGCTGTTCATCACCGAATGGCGCATGGTGGTGCGGCGCACCATGAACGACCTGGATTCGAAGGCCAATACCCGCGCGATCGACAGCCTGCTGAACTACGAAACGGTGAAGTATTTCGGCAACGAGCAATATGAAGCGGATCGCTATGACCACCACATGGAAAAGTGGGAAACGGCCGCGGTGCGGAACCAGACCTCGCTGGCGCTGCTCAATTCGGTGCAGAGCGTGGTAATTGCGATCGGCATCACCGCGCTGATGCTGCTGGCAGCAAGCCAAGTCGTGAAGGGCAAGATGACGGTGGGCGACCTGGTGCTGGTCAACGTGTACATGATCCAGCTCTACATGCCGCTGCATTTCCTCGGTTTCGTGTATCGAGAGATACGCCATTCGCTGGCCGACATGGAAAAAATGTTCAGCCTGCTTAATGAGCATCGCGAGATTGCGGATGCACCGAATGCGGAAATATTGCAGGTAGGCAAGGCTGAGGTAAGGTTCGAACAGGTCAGTTTCTCCTATGCGCCGGAACGGCAGATCCTGTTCGACGTCAGCTTTACGATACCGGAGGGCCACAAGGTTGCGGTGGTCGGCTCGAGCGGTGCGGGCAAGTCCACGCTGTCGCGCTTGTTGTTCCGCTTCTATGATGTGCAGCAGGGACGCATCCTGATCAATGGCCAGGATATCCGCGGGGTGACACAAACCAGCCTGCGCGCCGCGATCGGCATCGTGCCTCAGGACACGGTGCTGTTCAACGACACGATCTATTACAACATCGCCTATGGCCGACCAGATGCTTCGCGCGAGGACATTATTGCCGCGGCTCAGGCGGCGCACATCCATCATTTCATCGCATCGCTGCCGCAGGGTTATGACAGCATGGTGGGTGAGCGCGGCCTGAAGCTGTCCGGCGGAGAGAAGCAGCGCGTTGCGATCGCGCGCGCCATCCTGAAGAATCCGGCCATCCTGATTTTTGACGAAGCGACCTCCGCGCTCGATTCAAAATCCGAAAAAGCAATCCAGTCCGAATTGCGCTCGATCGCGCAGAACCGCACCACGCTGGTAATCGCTCATAGATTGTCCACGGTTGTGGATGCGGACCAGATACTGGTGATGGATCACGGGAAAATCGTCGAACGCGGTACTCATCGCGAATTGCTGGCGCAAAACCGGCTCTATGCGCAAATGTGGAATCTTCAGAAACAAGAAGAACATGTCCAGCCTGTGGTTTGATTAATAATGAAATTCAGGTATGCTTAAGCTGCACAACCGTATGTACGGCTGAGAACAAACAATGAAAAAACAATTGCTGATCCTGATCGTGTTTGGACATGCGCTGCTGGCTGCTGCAGCACATGCCGAAACTGGCGGATATTCCTTCAAGGTTGGTGAGTCTCATTCTGTCCCGCTGTCGTTCAAGGATGAGCCGCGCAGGGTATTGTCGCTGAAACCTTCGTTGCTCAAGGTGCGTTCCCATGTCGCGCTGGTTTTTGACGAGCAGACCCAGCGTCCGATATATAACAAGCATGGCCAGTCGGTTATGCCGATAGCATCCATAACCAAGTTGATGACCGCTATGGTGGTGCTGGACGCGCATTTGCCGATGGACCAGGAAATCACCGTTGACGAGGATCATCTGAACAAGATCAAGAGGGCCAAGTCGAGACTGCGCATCGGCACGACCCTCACGCGCGCCGAAATGCTCAGGCTCGCGCTGATGGCTTCCGAGAATCGCGCTGCGTTGGCGCTGGCGAGGAGTTATCCGGGTGGAACCGCTGCACTGGTTGCCGCAATGAATGCCAAGGCGCGCGCGCTGGGAATGGAGAATACCCGGTTTTTTGAGCCGACCGGTCTGGACAGCGACAACGTTTCCACTGCGCAGGATCTGGTCAAAATGGTCACCGCGGCGAGACGTTACACTTTGATACATCAATACACCACCACGGCATCCCTTTCGGTGGATAATCTTAACGGCCGCACCATGCGTTTCGGCAACACCAACCCTCTGGTCAGGAATGCATCCTGGGATATTGGTTTGAGCAAGACCGGCTTTATCAATGAAGCCGGGCAATGCCTGGTGATGCAGGCAACGATCAAACATCGCCCTGTCATCATCGTGTTGCTGGATTCGTGGGGTAAGCGCACCCGCGTTGGCGATGCCAACCGCATCAGACGGTGGATGGAAAGAGCACCGCTGCGTTTTGCCGAACCTCGCGGCGGCGTCAGGCTGGCAGGCGATTTCCGCTAGGACGGACAGCGGAAGATCATCCATACGGGTTGCTAATTCTTAATATTAATCAAGGTTAAAGATATGGGCGAAACACTACTGACACTTACCATCATTACTCTGATTATTATCACGATACTAAAGGCAAGGCCGGTGATACTCGAGAACCCTGTCAGTATCCACCGCCCCGGACAATTCCACATTACGCTTGCGCCTCAACTCAATCAGGCACAAAGCTTCGTTGAACAGATTGCGAAGCAGTTTATCGAGTCGTATCACCCCAAAGGCGATTTGCCTACGCAGTATTTTGAAGTGCGCGATCCCAAGGTGTATTCGAAAGGCCAGAAGTCTTATCTGTTGGCGATCTCGCTGCGCGGCGGGGAATTGTATTTCCAGGCGGCGAATCCCAATGCTCCGAAGCAGGAAGCAGGAAGCCACTATAAAACCCTGCGCGAATATTCGGAGTCCGTGCTGCAGAATCATCCGCTTTCGGGGTCGGAAGACGAGTCTGGAGTCGAGAGCCTGCGCAGTACCGTCGAGGGGATTGCCGCGCCATTGCAGATTAGTGTCGAAGTTTTGCCGCCTGGGGAATAGGGCAGGTTAGCCTCCGCCGCAACCTGATATTGCTTTACAACAATACCAGGTTGTCACGGTGGATGATTTCGGTATCACCTCCGTAACCGAGCAGCGATTCGATCTCCCTGCTGGCATGTCCCGCGATGCGGCGCGCTTCTGTCGCGTTGTAGTTGGTCAGGCCGCGAGCGATTTCTGTTCCGTCTTCGCCCACGCAGGCGACCACCGCGCCGCGGTTGAATTCCCCCGACACGCTTTTTATGCCGATCGGCAGCAGGCTTTTTCCTTCGGAATGCAGTGCCCTGACCGCCCCGGCGTCCAGTACCAGTTTGCCGCTAACCTGCAAATGATCGGCGAGCCATTGCTTGCGCGCAGCCAGCGAGAGCATCGGTGCTGTGAGCAGGGTGCCGATCGATTCGCCCCTGACCAGGCGCAACAGCACATCGTTCTCGTGTCCGGAAGCGATCACGGTATGTGCACCGCTGCGTGCGGCGCGTTTGGCCGCGAGTATCTTGGTGAGCATGCCGCCGCGCCCGATGTGGCTGCCCGCGCTGCCGGCCATCTTTTCGAGTTGCACATCGCCAGCCTTACCTTGGCTTACCAGCGTAGCTCCGGCATTCTTGCGGGGATCGGCGGAGTACAGTCCGTCCTGGTCGGTCAGGATGATCAGCACATCGGCCTCTATCAGATTGGTCACCAGCGCCCCCAGCGTATCGTTATCGCCGAACTTGATCTCGTCGGTCACGACCGTGTCGTTTTCGTTGATGATCGGGATCACGCGCAGGGAAAGCAGTGTGGTCAGCGTGGTGCGCGCGTTCAGGTAACGTTCGCGGTCGACCAGGTCGGCGTGCGTCAGCAGTACCTGGGCGGCATGCAGTCCATGCTGGCGGAAGCAGCTTTCGTAGGCCTGCACCAGTCCCATCTGTCCAACCGCTGCGGCGGCCTGCAGATCGTGTATCGAAGCCGGGCGCTTTTTCCAGCCGAGCCGCTGCATGCCTTCGGCAATCGCGCCGGACGATACCAGCACCACCTCATGGCCGGCGGCGTTCAGCGTCGCGATCTGCCGCGCCCAATTGCCGAGCGCGTTGATATCCAGGCCAGCGCCCTGGTTGGTGACCAGGCTGCTGCCTACCTTGACGACGATGCGCTTGCATTCAGTCAGTACGGTGCTCATGTCAGATCGTTCCGGCATCGGATTCCTGCGCGCTGTCTGCGGCGGCTTGCTGTTCCAGTTCATTCATCGCAAGCAGGTGTTCCATGATCGCGTAGGTCAGTTCCTTGCAGCCCTCACCGTTGATCGCCGAGATCACGAAATAGCGGTCGTAGTCGTCGAATTTGTCGAGGAATTCAGCGACCTTCCGGTCGCGGTCTTCCAGCAGGTCGACCTTGTTCAGCAGCAACCAGCGCGGTTTGTTGTACAAGGCCGGATCGTATTTCTTGAGCTCATTGAGTATTGCGTGTGCCTCGTTGACCGGATCGGTGCCTTCATACATCGGCGCAATGTCCACCAGATGCAGCAGCAGGCGGGTGCGCGCGAGGTGGCGCAGGAACTGGTGCCCCAGTCCGGCACCTTCCGCCGCGCCTTCGATCAGTCCCGGAATGTCGGCAATCACGAAGCTCTTTTCGTTTGACACGCGCACCACGCCCAGATTCGGATGCAACGTGGTGAACGGATAGTCGGCCACCTTGGGTTTGGCCGCCGATACCGAGCGGATGAACGTGGATTTTCCGGCATTCGGCATGCCGAGCAGGCCGACGTCGGCGAGTACTTTCAGTTCCAGTTGCAATTCGCGCGACTCGCCCTCGGTGCCGGGCGTGCACTGTCGCGGTGCCCGGTTGGTGCTGGACTTGAAGTGGATGTTGCCGAGCCCGCCGATGCCGCCCTGCGCGAGCAGCACTTTTTCGCCGTCGTGGGTCAGGTCGGCGATCACTTCGCCGCTGTTGATGTCGGTGATCACCGTGCCGACCGGCATGCGCAGCACGATGTCGTCCGCGCCCTTGCCGTAACAGTCCGAACCCCGCCCCGGTTCGCCGTTTTTTGCGCGGTGCATCCGGGCGAAGCGGTAATCCACCAGCGTATTGATGTTGCGGTCGGCAAGCGCGTACACGCTGCCGCCACGGCCGCCATCGCCGCCGTCCGGGCCGCCCTTCTCGATGTATTTCTCATGGCGAAAGCTGGCAATGCCGTTGCCGCCCTTGCCCGCGAAGACTTCGATCCTGGATTCGTCAATAAATTTCATCTGGGTTCCGCAAATAAAAAAGCCCTACCTTGCGATAGGGCTAGTTCATTCCAACGAGTGCCGTCTAGGCAGCTACGATGGATACTGTCCTGCGCTTTTGCGCGCCCTTGATCGCGAATACCACCTTGCCGGTGATCTTGGCAAACAAGGTGTGATCCTTGCCCATGCCGACATTCTCGCCGGGGTGGAATTCGGTGCCGCGCTGGCGCACGATGATGCTGCCTGCACTGATCAGTTCGCCGCCGTAGCTTTTCACACCCAGGCGTTTCGAGTGTGAGTCGCGTCCGTTACTGGTACTGCCGCCGCCTTTTTTTGATGCCATGCTGGTTGCTCCTTATCCGATGCTTACGCGGAGATGCCGTCGATGCGGATCTCGGTGAAGTTTTGACGATGTCCCTGATTCTTCTGGTAATGCTTGCGCCGGCGCATCTTGAAGATGCGTACCTTGTCGGCACGGCCGTGCGCCATGATCGTCGCTTTCACGGAAGCGCCGGTCAGCAAAGGCTTGCCCACGGAGAGCTTGTCGCCGTCGGCTACCATCAGCACCTTGTCCAGGACAATTGCGCTGCCCACGTCGCCGGCGAGCGTTTCGATTTTCAGAGTTTCTCCGGAGGTGACTCGATATTGCTTACCACCGGTTTTAATGACTGCGTACATAACAACCTCGATAACTGTGAATTTTGGGCGTTTTTTGCGAAGGCGCGGATTATACATAATTATCCGTGCCCGTCAAAACCCTTTTTGCAGGGATTTAACGGCGCATCGAGTCGAAGAACTCGGCGTTGTTCTTGGTCGCCTTGATCTTGTCGAGCAGGAATTCCATTGCTTCCAGTTCGTCCATCGGATAGAGCAACTTGCGCAGCAGCCAGATCCTTTGCAGGATGTCCTGCTTGATCAGCAGTTCTTCCTTTCGCGTGCCGGAGCGGTTGACGTTGATTGCCGGGTAGATGCGCTTTTCGGCCATGCGCCGGTCGAGGTGGATCTCCATGTTGCCGGTGCCCTTGAATTCCTCATAGATCACGTCGTCCATGCGCGAGCCGGTATCGACCAGCGCGGTCGCGATTATGGTCAGCGAACCGCCTTCTTCGACATTGCGCGCCGCGCCGAAGAAGCGCTTTGGTCGGTGCAATGCATTGGCATCCACACCGCCGGTCAGCACCTTGCCTGATGACGGGACCACGGTGTTGTAGGCACGTGCCAGCCGGGTGATGGAGTCGAGCAGGATTACCACATCCTTCTTGTGTTCGACCAGTCGCTTGGCTTTTTCGAGCACCATTTCCGCAACCTGGACATGTCGGCTGGCCGGCTCGTCAAATGTCGAGGCGACAACTTCGCCGCGCACGGTTCGGCTCATTTCGGTCACTTCTTCAGGGCGTTCATCGATCAGCAGCACGATCAGGGTCGCATCCGGATTGTTCGATGAAATGGAATGCGCGATGTGCTGCAGCATCACGGTTTTGCCTGATTTCGGAGAGGCTACCAGCAGGCCACGCTGACCTTTGCCGATCGGCGCGACAATATCGATGATGCGGCCGGTGATGTTTTCCTCGGCTTTGATGTCGCGCTCGAGTTTCAGGGGCTCGGTGGGGAATAACGGGGTGAGGTTTTCAAACAGGATCTTGTTCTTTGCGTTTTCGGGAGGCTCGCCGTTGACCCGGTCCACTTTCACCAGCGCGACATAGCGCTCGCCGTCCTTCGGGGTGCGTATCTCGCCTTCTATAGTGTCGCCGGTGTGCAGGTTGAAGCGCCTTATCTGGCTCGGGCTCACATAGATGTCGTCTGGGCCGGCAAGATACGAAGTATCAGGGGAACGCAGGAAGCCGAAGCCGTCGGGCAGGATTTCCAGGGTTCCGTCGCCGAATATGCTCTCGCCTTTTTTGGCGTGGCTTTTCAGCAGCGCGAACATGACATCCTGCTTGCGCATTCGATTCGCGTTTTCTATTTCATTGGCCGCGGCCATTTCAACGAGTTCAGTTACGTGCTTTGTTTTCAGGTCGGATAAGTGCATAGCAATGCGAGAAGGGTGATTGAAGGAAAAATCGAAAAGAATGTAGCCAAGAGAATATCAATAGGGAAGCATGAAATGGTCTGGATCGGAGTGGAGGATGTCCACCCGCATGGCCTGGAGCGTGTTCGCTTTATTTTTAACTGCCAAGGGACGAAGCTGGGGAGGCGATGCGGGTGTGACAGTAAACGCTTTAGATGTGGCTGTCAATAAAAGCCGTCAATTGGGATTTGGACAGGGCGCCGACCTTGGTGGCAGCGATGTCGCCGTTCTTGAACAGCATCAGGGTCGGTATTCCGCGGATTCCGAACTTTGCCGGTGTTTGCTGGTTTTCGTCCACATTCAGTTTTGCGACGGTCAAGCGGCCTGCGTATTCCTTGGAGACCTCTTCCAGGATAGGCGCGATCATGCGGCAGGGACCACACCATTCCGCCCAGTAATCCACCAGCACCGGCAGGGGGGCCTGCACGACTTCGGCTTCAAAGGTAGTATCGGATACGTAATGTATATGTTCGCTCATGGTTGTTCTCGCTATTGTTTGGGTTGTGTTTGGAATGCAACAGGCGACAGGTTGGGGGTGGGTCGCTTTAATTCAAGTCGAATCCTAACCAAAATCGGCTTGGCTGTGAAGTGAATTAATTTTTTACCAGTTTATCAGCTCTGTTAAAATGCCACGTTGTTGATTATTGGAGTGTCACTATGACCTATGTCGTTTCCGAACCTTGCATCAAATGCAAATACACTGATTGTGTGGAAGTGTGCCCGGTGGACTGTTTCCACGCCGGCCCGAATTTTCTGGTGATCGATCCGGAGGAGTGCATCGATTGCACCCTGTGCGTTGCGGAATGCCCGGTTGAGGCAATTTATGCCGAGGACGATTTGCCCGAGAGCCAGCGGCATTTCATCGCGCTGAACGCGGAATTGTCCAAGACCTGGAAGGTCATCGTCGAAAAGATCGATCCGCCGGCCGATGCCGATGAATGGGCCAAGGTCAAGGATAAACTGAATCTCCTCGAACGCTGAGAGACCTTTCCACAACTGCGGCTCGTGATGTTGTGCAGAGGCCTCATTGAGTCCCGCTTTTTATAATGAAGCGGCAAACTGTATCCTGTCATGCCATGCGCAGGATCTGCCCGATCTGCGCGGTGCAACGATCCTGTTGCCCAATTACCATGTTGTCCAGCCGCTGGCGCAGGCTTTAAGCGCCGCGGCCGGTTTTCCCGCTTTACTGCTGCCGCGAATGGTCACTATCAGTGACTGGGCGCAATCCGATCATCAAGAAATTCCCGTCCAGCCCGACACGCAGCGTATCACTGCCCTGTACCAGGCTTTGCGCGAACGGCGCTGGTTTGCCGATGCCGATCTGTGGGGCCTGTCGCGCGAATTGCTTGGCCTGATCGACGACCTGACCCGCCATCATGTTGCGCTGCCGGAATCCGAAACCGGATTTTCCGAGCAGCTTGCCAAGGCTTACCAGGCTCGCAGCGGACAGGCGATGCAGTTCGAGGCGCGTGTGGTGCATGAACTCTGGTATGCGATGGCGGCAGGCGGCAAACTGGATAGCGTGCGAGCCTACCAGCAACGGCTGGCGCTACTGGCACAGCGGGTGGAACAGCCGCTGTATCTGTTGCAGACCTCGGATCTCGCTGCGCCGGAAGCGAATTTTCTGGAAGCCTGCCGTGCGCGCGTTCCGGTCACGGTTTTTGATCTGCGCAAGATGGCGGCCGGTACGCCAGGCTGTGCGCTGCTGTCGCGCTCCCTCCAACATGCTGTGGAAAGCGACGATCTGCGCGGTGCTGCAGCACTATTGAAGAAACAACCCGAAGCCGCATTATCCCGTCGCCTGCGTCTGTTCGGCGCGCACAGCCTGGAACAGGAAGCGCGTGCCGCCGAGGTGCAGGTGCGGCGCTGGCTGCTGGCGGGGAAACAGAACATTGCACTGGTCGCACAGGACCGCCTGGTGGCGCGCCGCGTGCGCGCGTTGCTGGAGCGCGCCGGCGTGCTGGTGCGCGACGAGACCGGCTGGACATTTTCGACACTCGCGGTGAGCACGGTGCTGATGCGCTGGCTGGATGCGCTGCAAAGCGATTTTTATTTCCAGGATCTTCTCGACCTGCTCAAGTCGCCGTTCATCTTCGCGGACCAACCCGTGAGCGAACGCAAACAGGCGGTGTACCAGCTCGAACAGCTGGTGCGCAAACACGGTGTGGCTTCGCACCTCGATGCCTACCTTGATCTGGCGCACGGCGAGGCTGGGATGGAAACGGCGCTGGTGCGTCTGCGCCAGGCGGCAGACGCATTGCGCAGGAACAGCGACACGCTGGCCGGCTGGCTGCGTGCGCTGGATGACAGCCTGTCCGTGCTCGGTGTGCTGCAAGGCCTGGCTGCGGATGCGGCGGGCGTGCAGTTGTTGCAGGCACTGCATACATGGCAGCAGGAACTGGCGGCCGACAGTACGCGTTTCAGCCGCGCCGAATGGCGGCACTGGCTGGCGCAGCAGCTCGATGCACACACTTTCCGCGACAGCAGCATCGACAGCACGGTGCTGCTCACCCACCTGGCCGCCACGCGCTGGCGCAGTTTTGATGCGGTGCTGCTGCTCGGCAGCGATGCCAGCCATTTGCCGAGTACCGACAACGGCGGTGTGTGGTTCAACGACGCGGTGCGTACCACGCTTGGGCTGCCTGTGCGTGAGGCAATTCTGGCGCAGCAGCGCGATGACCTGTTCGCACTGCTGGCCATGAACGACACCGTACTGGCATCTTGGCAGGATTACAAAAGCGGCGAAAAGAATCTGCTGAGCCCTTATTTCGAAATGCTGCGTGCGCTGCATCAGCTGGCTTACGAAGATGATCTGGCAGACAAAGGCCTGGAAGCAATCCTCGAAGGTGCGCAGGTACGCACTACCGGATTTTCATTGCCGGACCCGTCTGCCATGCCCGCGCCGGCCGTGCCGCACAGCCTGGTCCCGGGCCGGATTTCAGCCAGCGGCTACAACAGCCTGGTTGCCTGCCCATATCAATACTATGCGCGGCACATGCTGCGCCTGAACGAACTGGATGAAGTGCGCGAGGGCGTCGAGAAACGGGATTACGGCGAATGGGTGCATGACATCCTGCATCGATTCCATCAGCAGTTCCCGGCACTGGGCGAACACACGCGCGCCGTACTGGAAGAGGCAATGCGCCGCATCAGCGGCGAGGTTTTTGCGCCCGCGGTGGAGCGCGACTATCTGGCGCGCGCCTGGCTGCTGCGCTGGCAGCAGGCGATCCCGGCCTATCTGGATGCGCAGCAGAAAAGCGAGGCGGAGGGCTGGCACTACCGGAATGGCGAAGTGCCGTTCGAAATGCCTTTGACCGATGAACTGACCCTGCACGGACGCATCGACCGCGTGGATGACCAGCCGGATGGCTCGGCGCGTGTGCTCGACTACAAGATGATGGATGCGAACCGCTTGCGCAACAAACTCAGGGAGGCGGGCGAGGATGTGCAACTGGCCTGTTACGCGCATGTGTACGAGGCTGGCCAGGCAGCTTTCATCAGCATCGAAAAGGACAAGGTGGTCACTGTTGCGCCGCCGCAGGACGTGCCGGAGCTTGCGCAGGCCAGCATCGAGCGGCTGTCGGCGGTGTTCGCGCAAATGCGCGCCGGCGCGGCCATGCCCGCACACGGTGTGGATGAGGCCTGTGTATATTGCGAGATGCGCGGGCTGTGCCGCAAGAACGACTGGAGCGCAAATGGATAATCGCATCGCGCTCGATCCCCGGCACAGTGTCGTTGTCGAAGCCTGTGCCGGCAGCGGCAAGACCTGGATGCTGGTGTCGCGCATCGTGCGCCTGCTACTGGCCGGCGTGCCGCCCGGCGAAATACTCGCGATCACTTTCACACGCAAGGCGGCACAGGAGATGCAGGCGCGTCTGCATGAGTGGCTGCACCTGCTCGCGGTGCGGGATGACGATGAAGTCGTAGAATTCCTGCATCAACGCGGGTTGGCGGGAATTGACGCGGCACTGCTGGCCAAAGCGCGCGGCCTGTATCGCGAGGTGCTGCTGGCGCAACCGGCGATCACGATCAGCACCTTCCACGGCTGGTTCATGCAGATCATCCAGCGCGCACCGCTGAATGCCGGCGTGCCGGTCGGCATGCAATTGCTGGAGCGCACCTCGGCGCTGCGCGAAGAAGCGTGGCAGGCGTTTGCCGACAGCCTGCGAGCCGCGCCCGACGGCGAGACAGCGCAGGCCATGCAATGGCTGTTTGCCGAATTCGGCTTGCACAGCACGCGCGCGCTGCTGGAAAACTTTGTGCACAAGCGTGCCGAGTGGTGGGCTTATACCCGGGGCCGGGATGATGCGGCGGCATGGGCGACGGAGCAGCTGCAGGACGAACTCGAAGTCGCAGATATCGAGTTCGATCCGCTTGCCGACTGGGGCATGAGTGGCAACAGCGAGGAGTTGCTGTTCGCGTTTGTGCATCAGCTAGCTGGAAACGGCACGCCCAGGCAACAGGAAAATGCCGGTGAACTGGAACGCGCCTGGACGGACAGTGCTGAGAGCAAGCGCTATGCCAGGGTCTGGCCCTTGCTGTTCACACAGGCAGGCGATCCGCGCAAGCTCAAGCACACCAAGAACCAGGATGAAGCGGTATTTGCCGCCGCTTTGCATAACCTGCAGGCCAGCCTGCAGGCGGCGCGCGATGAACTTGCCGAAATTCAGGCATTGCGCATGAACCGGGCCGCACTGCATTGCGGCGCGGCTTTCCTGGAGCAATACCAGGAATTGAAACTGCGGACGCAGCAGATGGATTTCACCGATCTGGAATGGCAGGTGTGTCGCATGCTCAATCAGGGCGATTGCGCCGAATACATGCAATACAAGCTGGACAGCCGCTACCGCCATGTGTTGCTGGATGAATTTCAAGACACCAACCCGCTGCAGTGGCAGATACTGCAATCGTGGTTCGCCGCATCGGCCGCGGTGGACTCGCGGCCCACGGTTTTCGTGGTGGGCGATCCCAAACAGTCCATCTACCGTTTCCGCCGCGCCGATGCGCGCCTGTTCGGTGTGGTACGCGATTTTCTGCAGCAGGAGTTCGGTGCGCATTACCTGACCCAGAACGAGACGCGGCGCAATGCACCGGCGGTGCTGGGTGCAGTGAACAGCGTGTTTTCGGCACATCCCGACGGTTTCGTGGACTTCGCGGAACATGTCGCCCATCACCGGGACTTGCCCGGCCACGTCGAGGTGCTGCCCCTGGCTGTAGTGGAAAAGGCAGAGGCGGAGCTGTTACCGGACGGGCAACTGAGTCTGCGCAACCCGCTCACCACGCCGCGCAGCGAAGAACAAAGCGGTGCGCGCGAACTTGAGGCCGGACAATTCGCCGCGCATATCGCCGCAATTGTCGCCGACTGGAGCGTGCTGGATGACGGCAAATTTCGCCGCGCCGAATACCGCGACATCATGGTGCTGGTGCGCAAGCGGCTGCATCTGCGCGTGTATGAGCACGCCTTGCGCGCGCACCACATCCCTTTCCTGACATCGCGGCGAGGTGGCCTGCTCGACACGCTGGAAGCCGAAGACATTCAGGCGCTGCTGACTTTTCTGATCACTCCGTTTGCCGATCTGGAACTGGCGCAGGCGTTGCGTTCGCCGATTTTTTCCTGCAGCGATGATGACTTGATACAGCTAGCTTCGGACACAGAAGGGCACTGGTGGTCGCGGCTGCAACGCATTGCACAGGACGGCGCCGTGTCTGCCGGACTGCTGCGCGCCTATGGTTTGCTGAAAGGCTGGCTGGCACAGGCCGACAAGCTGCCGGTGCACGACCTGCTCGACCGCATCTATTTCGAGGGTGACCTGCTGCATCGATATGCGGCGGCACTGCCTGCCGAACTTCATGAAGCCGTGCGCGCCAACCTGCAGGCCTTCATGGAGATCGCGCTGAACGTGGATGCCGGGCGCTACCCCAGCCTGCCGCGTTTTCTTGCAGAACTCCGCGAATTGCGCGCCGCCGAAAACGAATCGCCGGACGAGGGCAGGGTGGGCGAGGTCGGCAACGCGTTGCGCATCTACACCGTACATGAGGCCAAGGGACTGGAAGCGCCTATCGTGTGGCTGCTGGATACCAACGATACGAATAGCAAAGCCGACAGCTACAGCGTGCTGCTCGACTGGCAGCCCAACGCATCGCGCCCTGCGCATTTTTCCCTGTTCGGCGACAAGCGCGGACGCGGCGCGAAGCGCGCGCCCTACTTCGATGCCGACGAGGCCTATGCACGGCGCGAGGAAATGAACCTGCTGTATGTCGCGATGACGCGCGCCAAACAGGCGCTGCTGGTCAGTGGCAACGGTGAACCCGCAGAGACTTCCTGGTATGGGCGTATCGCGCATGCGGTGAAGCAGGACGCAAACCCGCTGCTGATTGCGGCGGACAGCGTTGGATCCGGGCAGGAAGAATCAACCTTGAACGTGGATGCCGCATTGCTGCGCCCGTTGCCGACCGGGAAAAGAACCATGCGCACTACGCCGGAACAGCAGCGCGGCATCTGGCTGCATGCGCTGCTGCAACACATGGCTCCGCCCGATGGGTCAGCCGACAAGGCCGGACTGCAGGCGAAGTGCGGTATCCCGGATGGCGAGATGGAAGCACTCTGGAAACAGGCCCGAGCATTGCTCGCGGGTGCGTCGCTGCAGCGTTTCTTCGATCCGCGGCACTACCTCAGTGCAAGCAACGAAATGCCCTATGTCAATGCGCGCGGGGAGATCAGGCGCATCGACAGGCTGGTGGAATTCGGCGACGAAGTGTGGGTGCTGGATTACAAGACCAGCGAAACTGCCGATCCCGCGCCGTATCGTACGCAGATGCAGGAATATCGGGATGCGATGCAATCAGTATATACAGGCAAGAAAATCCGCTGCGCACTGCTGTTCGCGGATGGAATGTTAAGCGAGGTTGGCTAGCCTGGCATTATGCGATGTATGGTCGCGGGCAGTTGAGGCAGATCCCTGCAACATGTCCTGTTTGACATTACCCCCTTCAGCGCCCTATAGTTCACACAGAACGATCGTTCTCAAAGCGGGGATTATGTGTGAAGCATGAAGTAACAAAGGGCCGTGGCGCGACGCTGCAGATCGAGGGGCGCTTCGAGAGCGTGGTGCGCGAGCATGCCGACGACGGCTGGGGCACGGCGGACGAGGAGCTGCCGCCATTCAGGACGACGGTGACGGTGGAAACGGCGAAGAGCGTCCTGCAACACCAGAAGTCCCCCGACATTCCGTTCGATTATTCCCTGAATGCCTATCGCGGCTGCGAGCACGGCTGCATCTATTGTTACGCGCGTCCTTCGCACGCTTACCTGAATCTTTCGCCGGGGCTGGATTTCGAGACCAGGCTGTTTGCCAAGCCGGATGCGGCGAAGCTGTTGCGCGCTGAGCTGGCAAAGCCCGGGTATCGCTGTTCGCCGATCGCGCTGGGTGCCAACACCGATCCCTACCAGCCGATCGAGCGCGTATGGAAGATCACACGGCAGATACTGGAGGTGATGGCGGAATGCAGTCATCCGGTTTCCATAGTGACCAAATCTTCATTGGTTGAACGGGACATCGATCTGCTTGCAAAACTGGCGCAGGACGATCTGGTGCAAGTGTTCATCTCCGTCACCACGCTGGATGCGGAGATCGCGCGCAGGATGGAACCGCGCGCTGCCTCGCCGCGGCGCAGGTTGCGGGCGATGCAAACGCTGAACGAGGCGGGTGTGCCGTGCGGGGTGTTCGTTGCGCCGGTGATTCCGTTTCTCACCGATGCGGAAATGGAAAGCATCTTGCAGGCAGCGAGTGAACACGGTGCGCACAGCGCAGGCTATACGCTGCTGCGCCTGCCATACGAGCTGAAGGATCTGTTCAAGGATTGGCTAGGCACGCACTATCCGCTGAAGGCTGAACATGTGATGAACCGGCTGCGCGAGATGCGTGGCGGGCGCGAGAACGATCCGAATTTCGGTTCGCGCTTCCGCGGCAACGGACTGTTCGCCGACCTGCTGGCGCAGCGCTTCCGCAAGGCTTGCGAGCGGCTGGGTTTCAATCTGGAGGACAGGCCACTGGCGACCGGGCTGTTCAACTCGCCGCCGCGGAGCGGGCAGTTGAATTTGTTCTGATCAGGGCAAAACAGGAAGCATGGAACCGTGAAGTTGTTTTTGCTCAGCTTGGCTGGCTTGTTAGTTCTTGGCGCTTTTTTGCCAATTCTCAATCACTTCCCTTGCTGCCCTGAATGCCTCGATGCCTGAAGGAATCCCGCAATAGACCGTGGAATGAAGCAGAACTTCGCGGATCTCGTCGACCGTACAGCCGTTGCGCAACGCGCCGAGAACATGGCCTTTCAGCTCTGCCGGCGCCTTGAGTGCAGCCAGCGTAGCTATCGTGATCAGACTGCGGGTTTTCTTCGTGATTACGTCCCGCGTCCATACTTCGCCCCAGCAATTTTCCGTGACCATGTCCTGCAAAGACCGGGTGAAATCGGTCGCGCCGGAAATCGCCCTGTCGACATATTCATCGCCAAGAACCTCTCTCCTTACCGCCATTCCGGCTTTGTATTTTTCGCTGTTCATTTGGTTTATTCCTCATTGCTGGTAAATGTAAAGTGCGGCAGCGCGGCGTCAAGGTTTGTCGCCTACTGCGGGTGACTCGATCGGTTTATTTCTATATGGGTAGTCCTTCAGGCGCGTATCGCTGCGCTGATGCGGTTTTGAGATCGTTTTGGCAGGGTCGATCCAGTCATCCCATTTGAAATTTTCTATGACTTTGGCCTGGTAACTCTCTTCAAGGGGGTGTTCCAGGATGTCGTTGACATGCAACCACTGCTGATAGCGCATCAGATCTACCTGGTAAGGCGTCGGTTTCCCGCCGGATTTCTTCACAACCGCTTTCAGCCCTTCGATTTCTTTCATGGTTACCCTGGGTTTCCATTTGATCTTGCCTGGCAGCATGACAGGCTCGCCGGGAATATTGTTGATGCCTTCTTTCCATGTCGCAAGAACGGCGACATGTGTATCTTCACGATACAGGATGATGGCATGGCTGTAGCGCTTGTCCTTGAAGAAACCAAGGTTGCCGTATTGCAGGCGTGCGCCAGTCAGAAATGCGACCGCATCCGACCAGCACGGCGACTCACCAGTTATTCCCCATAACACGCTACGGTCGATAATGCCGTCCGGGAACAGTATCCTGAATGCCACCCATGCAGAATTCGCAGCACTCGTTGTGCCTTCGCAATCATGACCGTGAAACCGAACCAGGTCTTTTAGCGTTACGGGATAGGTATAGGGGTAATAACGGCCCTGCGTGCCCTGTGTGGCCAGCATCTCGAAAACCGGCGCATAGGGTTTCGCGACCATGGAGGCATACCAGGTCGGTTTGCGGTCCGGCGCTTCCACGCCGGTCTCGATGAATATCGATTCGCCTACCTTGTAGGTGGGTTCTGCGGCCGCCGCGCCATTGACGAGCAGAAAGAAAATGCCGCAAGCAAGCATGACCGGCTTTGAAACTCTGCGCGCGAAAGTAATCATGTTTTTCTCCCTGCTCTACCGGAAAATAGTGCGCTCAACATAAACGCGTTGCATCAACCATGCGCAATGGACATTCGATTCATATTCCGATGCATGCACTGTTCAGCAACGTAACATTAGCGCAGCCGTTTATACATTCCCGCTTGCTGCGTTAAACTTGTCAATTGATCGCCGGAACTGTCTGTTGAAAGCACGAACATATTCCGCTGATCTGCGTTCCATGCTGAAATGCCGAACACCATATCCCTTATCAAGTCAGGGCATTGTTACATTTAATGCCGCATCAATCATTGATTGTGGTCGGACGATTGGCTAGAATCTAAAATTCCCCGATTCACGTAATTCAAGGAGAATAAAAATGGAACACACACTGCCCGCACTACCCTATGCGATGGACGCGCTGCAACCGCACATGTCCAAGGAAACCTTCGAATATCACTATGCCAAGCACCACCAGGCCTATGTCACCAACCTGAACAACCTGATCAAGGGCACCGAGTACGAGAATCTCGATCTGGAAGCGATCATCAAGAAAGCGCCCGCCGGCGGCGTCTACAATAATGCCGCCCAGGTGTCGAACCATACCTTCTTCTGGAATTGCATGAAACCGAACGGCGGCGGCGCACCGAGCGGCGCATTGGCCGACGCGATCAACAAGAAGTGGGGCAGCCTGGACGAATTCAAGAAAGCATTCCAGGCCTCCGCGGTGGGCAACTTCGGTTCCGGCTGGACCTGGCTGGTGAAGAAAGCCGATGGCAGCGTGGACATCGTCAACATGGGCGCAGCCGGAACGCCACTGACCACTGGAGACAAGGCGCTGCTTTGCGTGGACGTCTGGGAGCATGCCTATTACATTGACTATCGCAACATGCGCCCCAAGTTCGTCGAGACCTTCCTGAACAACCTGGTGAACTGGGATTTCGTCGCGAAGAACTACGCCTAGGCAAAACGGAGAAGCTGGCGTTTTCATCACTGGACCCCCGGAAATCCCGGGGGTTTTGCATGGATGCGGTGAATCCGCGGGCTGGCTTGTGCAAGACGTTCACGTGCTGCGCGGACTCGCAGTCAGCGCCCATGTCCGGACTGATTGTGCAACAATTCGCCCTTATGAAATCACCACGGCAACCATTCCATGAATCCCACACTCGTCTTTGATATTGAAACCGTCCCCGATGTGGCCGGGTTGCGCACCTTGCACGAACTGGATGAGCGCGTAAGCGATGCGGAGGTGGCCGAAATGGCTTTTCAGCTGCGCCGCCAGAAAACCGGCAGCGACTTCATGCCGCATCACCTGCAGCGCGTCGTTGCGATCTCCTGCGTGCTGCGCGAGGGCGACAATTTCAGGGTGTGGTCGCTTGGCGACCTGGATGAGGATGAGGGTTCCATCATCCGGCGTTTCTTCGAAGGAATCGACAAATACACCCCGCAGCTGGTGTCGTGGAACGGCAGCGGTTTCGACCTGCCGGTGCTGCATTACCGCGGCCTGATCCACGGCATCCAGTGCGCGCGCTACTGGGACATGGGCGAAGACGACCGCGAGTTCAAGTGGAACAACTACATCAGCCGCTACCACATGCGCCATCTCGACCTGATGGACCTGCTGGCGCTGTACGGCGGCCGCGCCAATGCGCCGCTGGACGAACTGGCCAAGCTGATCGGCTTTCCCGGCAAACTGGGCATGGACGGCAGCAAGGTGTGGGAGGCTTACCAGCAAGGCAAACTCGACGAGATACGCAACTATTGCGAGACCGATGTGGTGAACACCTGGCTGGTGTTCGCGCGTTTCCAGCTGATGAGGGGTGTGCTTACACCGGCGCGATACAAAAAGGAATGCGATCTGGTGCGCACCGAACTGGGCAAGCTGGACCAGCCGCACTGGAAAGAGTTTCTGGCTGCCTGGCCCGAGCAGACAAAATAACGAACCACACTGAAATTCGCCCTGTCCCGATAGAAGGGCGCTTCAAATATGTCCACAGAAAACAGAGTAAAAATCGAATCCCTGGACCAGGAAGGCCGCGGCATTGCGCGCAGCGAAGGCAAAGTGATCTTCATAGAGGGCGCACTGACCGGCGAACTGGTCAGCTATTCCTCTTATCGCAAAAAGCCCTCGTTCGAGCTGGCGCAGGTCACGCAAATACACAATTCATCTGCGATGCGTGTGAAGCCGAAATGCGCGCACTTCGGCGTGTGCGGTGGCTGTTCGATGCAGCACCTGGACGCAAGGGCGCAGGTTGCGGTAAAGCAGCGCATCCTGGAGGACAGTCTGTGGCACATCGGCAAGGTCAGGGCGGAAACCATATTGCGACCGATCTACGGACAGGCCTGGGGCTACCGCGAACGCGCGCGGCTGTCGGTCAGGCACGTGATCAAGAAGGGCAAGACGCTGGTCGGCTTTCACGAGAAGCGCAGCAGTTTTGTCGCCGACATGCAGCACTGCGAGATCCTCGTGCCGAAGATCGCCGCACTGATCCCGCAGCTGTCGGAATTGGTCCACGGCCTGTCGATCCGCGATCGCGTGCCACAGATCGAAGTGGCGGTGGGCGAGCATGTCGACGTGCTGGTTTTGCGCGTTATGGATGCGCCCAGCGTCGAAGACGAAGCCGCGCTGCGCGCCTTTGCAGACCTGCACGGTATCCAGTTCTGGCTGCAAACGAAGGGTTACGACACGATCGCGCCGTTTCATCCGATGGAAGCGCCGCCGCTCAGTTACAGCCTGCCCGAATTCGGCATCACGATGCCGTTCGCGCCGAGCGAATTCACCCAGGTTAACAGCGCGCTGAACCGGGTGATGATCAGCCGCGCGATGCGTCTGCTCGACCCGCAACCGGGTGAACGCATTGCAGACTTATTCTGCGGTCTGGGCAACTTCACGCTGCCGATAGCGCGCAGCGGCGCGCAGGTGCTGGGAATCGAGGGCAGCGAAACGCTGGTGGCACGCGCCAGGCATAACGCCGATCTGAACGGCCTGGCAGGCAACGCGAAGTTTGCAGCGATGAATCTGTTCGCGATGACGGAAGCCGGATTCGACGGACTGGGGGAGTTCGACAAGCTGCTGATTGATCCGCCGCGCGACGGTGCGCTGGAACTGGTCAGGTCCATTGTTGTCGGTAAAGGTGAGCGCGCTCCGCAGCGGATTGTTTATGTTTCGTGCAACCCCGCCACGCTGGCACGCGATGCCGCCGAACTGATCCAGCGCGGCTATGTGCTGAAATCCGCTGGGGTGATGAACATGTTTCCTCATACCTCGCATGTCGAGTCCATTGCGTTGTTCGTGAAGGAGTCCGAATGAAACGCTACACTGACCTTGTCGCCGAAGCGCTCACGCGCGTGCAGGAGATCCAGCCCTGGGACCTGAGCAGGCAGCTGGCCGCGGGCAGGAAGCTTTTGCTGCTCGATGTGCGCGAACCTTCGGAGTATGACGCGCTGCATATCCCCGGCGCGATCAACGTGCCGCGCGGCGTGCTGGAGCAGACCTGCGAATGGGATTTCGACGAAACCCTGCCGCTGCTTGCCGCCGGCCGTGAACTCGATATCGTGGTGATCTGCCGTTCCGGTTACCGTTCCGCGCTGGTCGCGGACGTGATGCAGCAGATGGGCTATACCAGCGTGGTTTCGCTGAAGAGCGGCGTGCGCGGCTGGAACGATTACGATCAGCCGCTGGTTGATAGCGCCGACCAGCCGGTTGATGGCGATACCGCCGAGGACATACTGGGTCCGCATCTGCGTCCCGACCAGCGCAAACCAGACCAGCTCAAACCGGGCCGGCATTGAGCAGTGTATGCCTTGCCAGTATTTTCGACCGGACAGGGAAGCGCAAACGGGCACGTGCCGAACTTCAGCATCGAATGCGCGTCGAAGCATTCAGGAAAGAAAAGGTATATGCTAATTACTGTAGATTCCCGGGTATAAATACTGTGGAGGTGCTCGATGTCCAATGCTCGCATGGTGACTATCGACGGCAATGAGGCTGCCGCCTATATCGCCCACCTGACCAACGAAGTAATCGCGATTTATCCAATCACTCCTGCATCGCCGATGGGCGAACATGCCGATGCCTGGTCGTCCCAGGGCATCAAGAATCTTTGGGGCTCCGTTCCGGAAATTGTCGAGATGCAGAGCGAGGGCGGTGCGGCCGGCGCGATACACGGCGCGTTGCAGACCGGTTCGCTGACAACCACGTTTACCGCATCGCAGGGCCTGCTGCTGATGATTCCCAACATGTACAAGATCGCCGGCGAACTAACCTCGTTCGTAATGCATGTGGCCTCGCGCTCGCTGGCTGTCCAGGGCCTGTCGATCTTCGGCGATCACGGCGACGTGATGGCGGCGCGTGCCACCGGCTTCGCCTATCTTTCTTCCAATTCGGTGCAGGAAGCGATGGACATGGCGCTGATCGCGCAGGCCGCGACGCTGCAGGCGCGCGTGCCGATCCTGCATTTCTTCGACGGCTTCCGCACTTCGCACGAAGTGGCCAAGATCGAGCAGGTCCCGTTCGACGTGGTCCGTGCAATGATAGACGACGATCTGGTGTTCGCGCACCGCGCCCGTGCACTGACGCCGGATCATCCGTTCATACGCGGCACCTCGCAGAATCCGGACGTGTATTTTCAGGCGCGCGAATCGGTCAATCCGTACTACCAGCGCATGCCGGAGATCGTGCAGCGCACCATGGACAAGTTCGCAGCACTGACCGGGCGCCAGTACCGCATTTACGAATATGCAGGAGCATTGGACGCGGAACGCGTGATCGTGCTGATGGGCTCGGGTGCTGAAACAGTGGATGAAGTGGTCGACCACCTCAATCATCATGGCGAAAAAACAGGCGTGGTGAAGGTGCGGTTGTTCCGTCCGTTCGCGGCAGACGAACTGCTCAAGGTGATCCCGACAACGGTGAAATGCATTGCGGTGCTGGACAGGACCAAGGAGCCGGGCGCGGACGGCGAACCGCTTTACAAGGATGTGGTCACTGCGATTGCAGAATCCTTTTCCAGCGGCACCACGCATTTCGCCAACACATTGAAAGTGGTGGGCGGGCGCTATGGTCTGTCTTCGAAGGAGTTCACGCCGGGCATGGTCAAGGGCGTGTTCGACGAACTGAACAAGGATCAGCCGAAAAATCATTTTACGATCGGCATCTACGACGATCTCAGCCATACCAGCCTGGATTGGGATGAAAATTTCCGCACCGACTCGGACCAGGGCGTGATGCGCTGCATGTTCTATGGCCTGGGTTCCGACGGCACGGTTGGCGCGAACAAGAACACCATCAAGATCATGGGCGAGGGAACCGATCTCTACGGCCAGGGCTATTTTGTATACGATTCGAAGAAGGCGGGTGCCGCAACCATTTCGCACCTGCGCTTCTCGCCCAAACCGATCCATTCGCCCTATTTGATTGCAAACAACGAGGCGAACTTCATCGGCTGCCACCAGCCGGTATTTCTGGAACGGTACGAGATGCTGGATCACGCGGCTGAAGGCGCGGTGTTCCTGGTCAACACAGCGACCCCGCCGGAAAGGGCGTGGCAATCGCTGACGCGCAAAATGCAGCGGCAGATCCTGGACAGGAAGATCGAATTCTATGTGATCGATGCCTATGCGATCGCGAAGCAGACCGGCATGGGCAACCGCATCAACACCATCATGCAGACCTGCTTCTTTGCAATCTCCGGGGTGCTGCCTCGCGAAGTGGCAATTGAAAAGATAAAGCATGCCGCCGAAAAGTCCTATGCCAAAAAGGGGCAGGCGGTGGTCGAGGCCAACTGGAAGGCGATCGACGAGACCATTGCCAACCTGCACAAGGTGGATATCCCTGACACAGTCAGCAGCACCCATGAAATGCCGGAAGCGGTGCCCGCTATCGCGCCTCAATTTGTGCGCAGGGTTACCGCCGAGATCATGTCCGGGCACGGCGACCGCCTGCCGGTAAGCGCATTGCCGAACGACGGCACCTGGCCTTCCGGCACCGCGATGTGGGACAAGCGCAGTCTGGCCCAGGAGATTCCGGTATGGGATGAGGAGCTCTGCATACACTGCGGCAAGTGCCCGTTCGTCTGCCCGCATTCGGCGATCCGCAGCAAGCTGTTTTCGGCAGAAATGGCGAAGGACGCACCGCCAACCTTCAAGCATGTGCAGGTCAAGGGCAAGGACTTCGAGCAGGGCATGCATATCAGCTACCAGGTTGCGCCCGAGGACTGCACCGGCTGCACGCTGTGCGTCGACATCTGTCCGGCAGTCTCCAGGGTTGACGGACACAAGGCGCTGGAAATGCGGCCGATGATGCCGCTGCGCGAGCAGGAGCGCGCGAACTTCGATTTCTTCCTCGGTCTGCCCGAATATGACCGCACCCAGCTGAAAGCATCCACCATCAAGGGTGCGATGATGATGCAGCCGCTGTTCGAGTTTCCGTCCGCCTGCGTCGGCTGCGGCGAAACGTCCTATATCCGCTTGGCCAGCCAGCTGTTCGGCGACCGCATGGTGGTCGCGAATGCGACCGGCTGTTCGTCGATCTATGGCGGAAACCTGCCGACCACGCCGTGGTGCAAGAATGGCGACGGGCGCGGGCCGGCGTGGAGCAACTCGCTATTCGAGGACAATGCCGAGTTCGGCCTGGGTTTCCGCGTCAGCATCGACAAGCATGCCGAGCAGGCCGGCGAATTGCTGCGGCAATTGCAGGGCAGGATAGGCGAAGACTTCGCCGAAGCGATACTGATGGCCGACCAGACCACCGAAGCGGGCATCTTCCAGCAGCGCGAACGGGTTGCGGCATTGCACGACAAGCTGGCTGCCATCGATGCCGCGGAAGCGCGCCAGCTGGAAAGCCTTGCCGACTACCTGGTGAAGAAGAGCGTGTGGATCATCGGCGGCGATGGCTGGGCCTACGACATCGGTTTCGGCGGCCTCGACCACGTCATCGCGTCAGGCCGCAACGTGAATATCCTGGTGCTCGATACCGAGGTCTATTCGAATACCGGCGGGCAGATGTCCAAGGCCACGCCGCGCGGCGCGATCGCGAAGTTCGCGGCGGGCGGCAAGCACACCGGCAAGAAGGATCTCGCGCAGATCGCGATGAGCTACGGGAATGTTTACGTCGCACATGTGGCCTACGGCGCGAAGGATACCCATACACTGAGGGCGTTCCTCGACGCGGAATCCTACGACGGGCCATCGGTGATCATCGCTTACAGCCCCTGCGGCGAGCACGGCTACGACCTCGGCAAACAGCACCAGCAGCAGGAACTGGCGGTCAAGACCGGGCACTGGCCGCTGTTCCGCTACGATCCGCGCCGCGAGCAGGAAGGCCTGCACCCGCTATTGCTTGATTCGCAGAAGCCTTCGGTTTCCTACCACGAGTTCATCAGGAACGAGCCGCGCTTCCGCGGGCTGTTGCGCGAGATGGATCAGGAAGGCGCGGAAGTGCAGGCATACTACGACAATGAAATGCAGAAGCGCTACGAGCAGTACGAACACATGGCAGATGGTTCCGACCACGACATCAAGAAGCCAGCCGGCGCGTAACGATTCGTTGTCAATTCCTTGATATTTGTCCTGATAGCGGCTGAACCCGCTTGGCCGCTTTTATGCGCGCTATATCCAGAAACGGGATACTTGGGATGGGAAATTGATTCAGATGCGGGAATATTTCGGTAGTAATGTGCGTCTACAATGGATCGAATACTTCGTATCAGTACGGAGTCTTCGATCCTGAAGTATTTTTTACTTTCCACCTACGCCATCAACAACATGGCTAACCCTTTATCCTTAGGAGAAAAAATGAATCGCTCTATCATTAAGTATTTTGCTGGCGCATTGGTATTTTTATTGAGTATGTCCAGTGCTAGCGTAGCTTTGGCCAGCGAGAAACTTGATTCAAATTCCGATGGGATCCTCGATCAATGTCAATATTTACCGCTAGCAACAAATCTGGCATTTCCGAAGAAATTTGGAAAGAAAAACACTTCTGTTTGCGTTGATATTCCTGTGAAATTGGAAAAGGCAAAAATAGTTTTCAATATGGACACTCCAGCTGTTGATAAGGGGGGTAACGCTAACGGCCTGAAACATATGGCAATGATGGGTTACGTAATGAAACAACAAATCAAAGATGGCTTGATTAAACCGGAAGACGTTTCGATTATCGGTATCGTTCACGGATCCGCACTCAAGTGGGTAACCAAGGCAAGCACTCAAAAGAAATGGATAGACACCATCTTTAAGCTCAAGAGTGAAGGTGTAAACATTCATCTTGAAGCATGTGCTGCTGCCATGAACGGAGCAGGGTTAACCAAGAAAAATCTTTACACCTACACAGCTGAAGGCAATCCAGACCCGAAGGCAGGTGGCAGAATCTACGTAAACCAGGGCGCCTTTGGCCGTGAACTTTATTTACAGAATCATGGTTATGCTTATGCTGAAGAGGGGAATGACCACAGCGGGAAGTAATAACCTGGGGCTAAAGCAGGTCTTGTGAAAATACCGGACCTGCTGCCCGGCATCGGCCGGGCCGCCAAAGTGAAGTTTCGGGTATGCACGCTTGGCCGAAAATCAGCCAGTCGCACTTCCTGTTATCCCAATAGAAAAAGCCCTGTCGGTTTTCTGACAGGGCTTTTTCTATCCAGGTCCAACCGATTTATCAACGTGATTTCAGGTTGCGCGTTTTCGGTCCGGTTTAACCGTCGCGGGCAGGCTGTCCTCAGCGCGGCCCTAGGATTTTCGGCAGCACCTCTGGCGTGGGTGCGCCCTCCAGTTTTTCCAGGTCGCCGCTTTCATCCTTGTAGAAGATGGCCGGGGTGGCGGAAGACCCGAGCTGTTCCATCAATTTCTGGTTCGCATCCAGTTGTACGCGAATCGATGCCGGTATCCGGTCCAGCGGCTTGATACCGCCGCTGGCATGATGCAGTTCCATCTGGGTCAGTGCGGCTTGCTGATCCTTGGCGGAGAGCAAAGCCGCCGCCTTGCCAGCGCTGGTCGGCGTGAGTATCGCAACGATGATGTGGCGCAACTGGACCTTGCCGGCCTTTAACCAGGGCTGGGCATCATTCCAGAACTTGTTGCAGTACGGGCAATTCGGGTCGGTAAATACGTAGACCACGCGCTGGGCGTGTTTGCTGCCATCTTCGATCCAGGTGCTCTTTTCAAGCTGGTTCCAGATTTTCACGGTCATCGGTTTTTTGACCAGCCTTTCCAGCGGCTCCTGGCTCAGGTCGTTCCCGTTCCCGTCTATCAGGGTGCCGATAATTGCCTGTTTGCCATCAGCAGTCAGGTAGATGGCCAACGGATGCTGCCCGATCAAGCCGGCATAACCGGTCAGTCCATCCGGCGCAGCAAAGGTACCCATCACTTCGACACCCTGTGCTTCGAGCGACTTGATCGGAGCGGGCCAGTCTTTTCCCTGTGCGCCGAGGCTTGCGGCAAGCAGGGAGAATATCAGGGCGAACTTAACGAATGGCATTTTTATCATGATTATTCCTTGTTTATTAATAGGGCATGCGAGCGCAACTGGTTCAATTTGCTTTCCAGTGTTGCAACCGATAGTTCACCCAGGTGGGTATCAACAAGCCGGCCGTTGGCGTTGTAGAAAAGCGTGGTCGGCAATGCCGTCGAGCCTACCTCACGGCCAAAGCCGGCAGAAGGATCGAGCAGAACATTGTCGAGATCGAGTCGTGCGGCACTGAGAAAGTTCCTGGCCGTTGCTCCATTTTCTCCCTGGTTCACAAAAACAAAGCGCGCCTCCCGATCGTTTTTTTGCGCGGCGGCAAGCACCGGCATTTCGCGTCGGCAAGGTGGACACCAGCTTGCCCACAAATTGACTACCATGGGCTTGCCCCCGGCCAGCGTGGCAAGGTCTGCCGGTGCTCCCGAAAGGGTCGTCAACGGCACGCCGGGCAGGGCCGTGTTGTTCATCATCACGATTGCGCCAAACATCGCTTCCCAGGCAAGCGCCCCTGCCGCCAGCCCCAGGATCAGCGGTTTGCGTACCGCCACGCGGTTCCAGCCACGCCACACTGCCACCAGCATCGCGGCAATCATTCCGACCCAGGGGATGAAGCCACCGTCGAGAATATCCAGCATCGACCAGGGCGCGCTGCGGTAGTTGTCGAACCAGACAGCAACGAAGGCGATGCGCGATACCAGGATGGCTGCGAGCAGCATGCCGATAAGGATGCTGCCTATGCCTGCTTGCCGTCTGCGTCCGACCATCCGTCCTGTCCATGCGGCAACCAGCAGGGCCACGACCAACAGCAACATGGCAATCGGCAGAGGTAGCGGGGCTGGAGTTACGGTCGGCATGCTGAACCACCCGGTCGGTTTCCGGCATTTTCCACGCTGACGGGAAGAGCGGGGAGATTCAACAGGCTGGAAACGGTAACGATCGACCATCTTCCGTCTGGCCGGGCAGTAATGTGGTGATGTGCAAATATCATTTTCATGGTTAAACCGCGTTCGAAATTTACCGGAATGCGGAACACAAATCCATCTGAATCAGGGGATATTATTCCGGATGTTCCGGAAAAAAGCCCTGCCAGTTTCCTGGCAGGGCTTTCCGGTTTCAGAACCATACTGATTTATCCGCGCGATCCCGGGGTGGCACCCGGGCCGCTTGTTGGCTTACGTTGTCTCGTAGCGAACGTTTGTCAGTCCCGCTCGCCGCCGAACGCCATCAGCAGGCTCAGCAGGTTGATGAAGATGTTGTAGATATCCAGGTACAGGCTCATCGTCGCCATCACGTAATTGGTCTGGCCGCCGCGCACAATCTGACTGATGTCGAACAGGATGTAAGCCGAGAAAATCAGCACTGCAATCGCGGAGATGGTCAGCGCCAGCGCCGGGATATGGAAGAACATGTTGGCCAGCGACGCGACGATCAGCAGGATCAGGCCGATGAACAGGAACTTGCCCATGAAGCTGAAATCGCGTTTGCTGACGGTGGCCAGCGTCGCCAGGCTGAAGAAGATGAGCCCGGTCCCGCCTGCCGCCATGCCGACCAGCTGTGCACCGTTTTTCAGGTGCAACGCCATTTGCAGGATGGGTCCGAGGAAGAACCCGGCGACAAAAGTGAAGGCCAGCAGCAGAACAACACCCCAGATGCTGTTGCGCATCGCGGTAACGCCGAACATCAGGCCCATCATCGCGCCGAACATCATCAGCGAGAACATGATCGGATGCTGGGCCATGAACGCGAAATTGGTGGACATGCCGAGGAATGCGCCGATCACGGTCGGGATCATCGTCAGCGACAGCATCATGTAGGTGTTGCGCAGCACCTTGTTCTGCGCGGTCGAGACCGCGCCGAGCTGCGCAGCAGGGATATATTGTTGTTCCATGTAAAACCTCCTGAAATTAAAGCGTTAGTTTCGAGACGGTGTTAAGACCGGCAAAGCGGGGATAAGTTTCAAACGTGAATTGAGACTGGCACGCTATGGCGACATTCTACCGGCAAATCTCCAATTATTCGCATTTCACGATTGAACGGATAAAACGCAAATTTTACAAAATTGGCCGGAATGCGCCAACAGTCGAATTGGAGTGTGTTTGTCATGGCAAAACAATTTGATACACTTCTATCGGACTTCTGTTACATTGTCATTTGATTTCTGGTACGTGAACTTCGCACTCATAGCTTAAAGCGCCGCCAGACGGCGCACAAAACAATAAGCTACGCGCCGTCGACATGACGCGCAGCATGAGGAGAAAGTAATTGCGGCTGAAACTCAATCCCGGTTTCTGAAATGAATTTCAGAGCATTCAATCCGATCCCTTCCAAGACACGGTTTGCGCCTTTCTTTTTATTCTGCATTCTGTTTTTGTTGCCTGCCTTTTCATGGGCTGCGCCGGATTGGTCGGCCGACATTCTGTATTTTGTGCTGATCGACCGTTATGCCGATGGCGATAGCAGTAACAATCTCAGAGTTCAACGCAGCAACCCCGGTGGCTATCATGGAGGAGATCTGAAGGGCCTGACCCAGCATCTCGATGAACTAGCCGATCTCGGCATCACAGCGTTGTGGATCAACCCGGTGCAAAAACAGATATCCAAACCGGTTTATGCCAGCGCCCCGGCCATCCTTGGCATACCGGAATTCCAGCACTGGGGCTTCCATGGCTACTGGATCGATGATTTCAACGCGATCGAGCCTCAGTTCGGCACACTTGATGATCTGAAACATCTGGTTGCCGAAGCGCACAAGCGGCATATCAAGGTCTTGCTCGACGTGGTTTACAACCATGCCGGATACGGTTCCCATTACGAAACGCTAAAAACTTCGGATGGACAGCCCTGGATGCGCAGCGGCGAAGGAAACTGCG
>JAJDNO010000020.1 GCA_022340615.1 Gallionella sp.
AACGACCTTGGCGCAAGGCAGGGAAATCGTAAGGAAATATTCCAGATACGAATCAAGTTGGTTGTAAATCAGGGGAATCAACCATGCAGACATTGAAACGAAAAATATTATTTGCTCTTCTGGCGTTGTTCTGGATAGGCACTGCTGCTGCGCAGACTACGGAAGAGGATCTGGCAATGGCCTATGGCGACAAGTCCATGATCAGCATCGCAACCGGCAGTGCTCAACCGATCAGTCGCGCACCTGCAGTGACAACCGTGATTACTGCCCATGATATCGAAGCCATGGGTGCGACCGACCTTGACCAGGCGCTGGAAAGCGTACCGGGATTGCATGTTTCGATGTCGAATGTCGGCATGCAACCGATTTACGAATTTCGCGGAATTGCCACCCCACACAATCCGGAAGTTCTGGTGCTGGTCAATGGTAACCCGATCACCAGTGTGCTCTGGGGCAACCGTGGCGAGGTATGGGGGGGGATGCCACTGGAAAATGTAGCGCGTATCGAGGTGATACGCGGGCCGGGATCGGCTTTGTATGGCGCCGATGCCTTTTCCGGTGTGATCAATGTCATCACCAAAACTGCGGATGACCTTAACGGAACTGAATACGGATTGCGTGCCGGCAGTTTCAACAGCCGCGACGCATGGGTGCAGTATGGTGGCCAGCTGGGCGAGTTTGACTCCGCCTTTTATCTGGGTGCAAACAATACCGATGGCCAGAAAGGCATCATCCAGCAGGATGCGCAATCTACCTTTGATGCGTGCTTTACAACAGGCGCCTGCCCGCCATTGCCCGCGATACCGGGTTACACACCGGTGTCGCTCGCTCCAGGGCCGGTCAGCGATGAACACAAAGGGATCGATGCGCGCGCCGATCTGTCCCGAAATGCATGGCGTTTGCGGGCGGCCTACCAGCAGCGCGATGTGGGTACCGGCACCGGCGTCGCCGGAAGCCTGGACCCCAACGGGCGCGGGCATGCGTCCAGATTGAATCTGGACATGAGCTATGAACAGGCCAACTGGGCGCCTAACTGGGATCTGTCCGGAGATTTAAATATTTACAATGTCAAGGAATATGGCGATCCGGCCTACATGCTGTTTCCCCCGGGTGCCTTCGGCGGTGCTTACCCAAACGGCATGATCGGTAATCCCGGGCATTCCGAGCGGCACACTCACGCCAGCGTGTCTGCCTTCTACAGCGGTTTTGACCAGCACCGGGTTCGCATCGGCTCGGGATACCGGTTAGAGGATATGTACGATGTCCGGGAAACCAAAAATTATGATGCTGCATTTAATCCATTGCCCGGCGGCTTAACCGATGTAAGCGGCAATCCGGCATTGGTCTATATGCTTCCGCACACGCGCAATGTGTCCTACGCATTTGTGCAGGATGAATGGAATTTTGCAAGGGACTGGACGCTGACAGCGGGCGTACGGCATGACCACTATTCGGATTTCGGCGGCACTACCAACCCGCGTCTTGCGCTGGTGTGGAATGCGGCCTACAACGTCGTGGTCAAGGCCATGCATGGGACGGCCTTTCGCGCGCCATCCTTTGCCGAACTTTATGCCATCAATAATCCGGTGGCTACCGGCAATCCAAACCTGAAACCCGAAACCATCACGACGGATGAGTTGGCTTTTTCATGGCAGCCCGTCGCAAGGCTGCAGAATAATCTGAACTTTTTCCGTTACCGCATGAGCAACATCATCATTGCCGCCACGCCGTATCAGAATACCGGCGACCAGGTCGGTCGCGGGCTGGAACTGGAGTCCACGCTGGACGCGACCAGCAATTTACGTCTGACCGGAAACTATTCCCTGCAGCATTCAATTGATCAGACCACCGGGCTGGATGCGGGCATGGCACCGCATCGCCGGTTGTTTGTTCTCGCCAACTGGCGTTTTGCACCGCTATGGCATGTCAGTGCCAAGGCCAATTATGTAGCGGATCGGATGCGTGAACCGGGGGATACCCGGCCCAAAGTTCCTGACTACACTTTGGTGGACTTGAATCTGCGGCGTGAAAGCTTTGCCGGCAACTGGGATATCAGCGCCATGGTGACCAACCTGTTCAATCGCAATGCGCTGGAGCCGACTTTTCAATCGGTGGGAATGATTTCCGATCTGCCGCTACCGGGACGGGCTGTTTATGTGCAGTTCCAGCACAAGCTCTGATCCTGAAGGACGTTGGATGAAAGCAGCGCGGCTTGATCCAATGAAGCATAAATCAGACTTCAACCGCTGTTTGATGGGCTGCGATCATGCGGCAGTGTGATATGTGCACCAGTCATCATGTTGCATCGAAGGCACTGCATAAATTACCTCAGCAATGGAATAAGGATGTAACCAGGAGCTGTCTGGTCAAGTTGTTGCTGAGTTTCGTACTGTTTTTACCCATGTCGCTGATGCTGACTACCGCTGCAAGGGCGGATGGTGAATCTCCAATCGCAGTGATCTATCCAGATATCGGCGCGCCCTACCGGGATATCTTTACGGAAATCGTTTCGGGTATCGAAGACAATACCGAGGTGCAAGTAGCGACTTACCCGGTGAGTTCGGGCACGAATATCGCCGCACTGAAAAGCAGCCTGGCAAGCCAGCATACCAAAGTGGTCATTGCGCTGGGTCGGCAGGGTTTGAATACTGCTGAACTGTTGAACAAGCAGGTAAGAATAGTGGTTGGTGGTGTGCTGACGGTGACTGACAATGGATTTGACGGACTGCCGGTGATCAGTCTGGCGCCGGACCCTGCGTTGTTGTTCGTACGGATGAAGCTGCTGATGCCGGCCATGAAACGCGTGTTCGTTGTCTATGACCCGAGCTTCAATAGCTGGCTGATAAGATTGGCCGAATCAGCAGCTCATGCCCAGGGACTGGAACTGGTGGCTTACAAGGCACAGAATCTGCGCATGGCGATGAGGTATTACCAGAAAATATTTTCCGAGGCCGATGGACGCAGCGATACGCTGTGGTTGCCCCAGGATCCGACTACTGTGGAAGATAGTTCGGTCCTGCCTTTGGTGTTGCAGAATTCGTGGAACAATAATCTTGCCGTATTTGCGAGTAATTTCGGCTACGTCCGGCGCGGTGTGCTATTTTCGCTCTACCCCAACAACACCGGACTGGGCAAAAGCCTCGTCAGCCTGGCAACGGAAATATTAAATTCGGGCGATTATGGAAAGCACGGTTTGATGCCGTTGCGCGACGTCCAAAGTGCGGTTAATTCGCGTACGGCCAACCACCTTGGGATAAATTTGAACCGTTTGCAGAGTTTCAACAAGATTTTCCCGGACCAATAGAACCGGATATTCATGAAGAAGATTATCAACGAATTTCTGCGGAATCTGACTTTCAGGCGCCAGCTTGGCATCATGATCACGCTCGGGATTCTGTTGCTGGCGCTATCATCCTCGCTGGTAGGTTCATGGCAGAGCAACGAGCGGGTGCGTGCCAACCTTGTCGAGCAGGGCCGGCACATAACCGAGAATCTTGCGCGCCAGAGCACGCTTGCACTGATCTTTGCATCGGCTGATAACGCAGCCGAGGCAGTGCAAGCCACCATGGCTTTCCCAGGCGTGATCGGCCTTGAAATCCGCGACAACAAAAAACATGCATTGTTGACACGCGGACGCGCCGAATTCGCAGAATTCACAACAATGCCCAATCTAGGCAATTCACGGATACGCTCTGTGCTGGATCAGGAAAACGGAAATGCCTGGCGATTCGTGGCACCGGTGTACACCCAACCTGCCACCGATACGCCCTTTAATGTTCAGGAGTCGCAGCCAGAGTTGCTCGGTTATGTCTCGGTGGTAATGAGCAAGGCGGCACTTAGCAGGACTACGACCGATATTTTTATTGTCAACATGGTCACATCTATTTCGTTTGCTCTGCTGATACTGTTCATGACACGCATACTGACCAATCGGATGACGCGGCCGCTCAACCAGCTTTCGGAAAGCATGGGTCGTGCGAAAGCCGGCGAAGAGGAAGTGCGTGCCGTGCTTACCGGGCCCAGGGATATCTCGGATATGGCACATGCCTTCAACAGCATGATGGCCGTACTGGAGGAACGCGAAGCAGCGTTGAGTGTTGCCGCAATAGCCTTCGAAATCGAAGAGGGCATGATCGTGACGGACAGCGAAGGTGTAATCCTCAGGGTCAACCGCGTATTCACGCTGCTGACCGGCTACACTGCCGAGGATGCGATCGGCAAGAATCTGAGCATGATCAAGTCTGATCGCGATGATCCCGGGTTTTATCCGCGCATGCTGGAAGCACTGCGTCGAGATAATTACTGGCAGGGTGAAATCTGGAATCGCCGCCAAAACGGGGAAGACTATCCGGAATGGCTGACGATCACGGCCGTTGTCGGCAAAGACGGCAGTATCACGAATTATATTTGCGCTTTTTTTGACATCACCGAACGCAAGCTTGCGGAAGAAAAGATACACAACCTGGCCTTTTATGACCCGCTTTGCCAATTGCCAAACCGGCGGCTGCTGTTTGACCGCCTGCACCAGGCCGTCACCACCAGCGCGCGCTCCAAGAATTGCGCCGGTCTGCTGTTCATCGATCTCGATAATTTCAAGCTGCTGAATGACACCAGGGGACACGATATCGGCGACATGCTGCTTATCGAAGTGGGACACCGACTGCGCGCCATCATACGCGAAAGCGACACGCTGGCGCGCCTGGGTGGTGATGAATTCGTGGTGTTGCTGGAAGGATTGAGCACGGACAGGAGCGAAGCCGCGTTGCAGGCGCGCGAAGTTGGCGAGAAGATGCTCAATGACATTCATCAGCCCTACATGCTCGACAATGTAGAACATTTCAGCACTGCAAGCATCGGGGTATCACTGTTTTCCAATTACCGGCAGAGTCTTGACGATCTGCTCAAGCAGGCTGACACAGCGATGTATGCTGCCAAAAAGGCAGGTCGCAACACGCTGCGTTTCTTCGATCCGGCGATGCAGGAAGCGCTGGAAATGCGCAGCCAGCTTGAAGTCGCAATCCGCAAATCGTTGCCAAAAAACGAATTCAAGCTTTTTTACCAGATTCAGGTCGACTACGATATGCGTCCGGTTGGCGCCGAGGCACTGATACGCTGGGACCACCCGGAACAGGGAATGATTTTCCCTGACAAATTCATTCCGATTGCGGAAGACACCGGACTGATATTGCCGCTCGGCAACTGGGTATTGCAAAAGGCATGTGCGCAAATCAAGGAATGGGAGGGCAACCCGCTTTCCAGGGAGTTATCGCTGGCAGTGAATGTAAGTGGAAGGCAGTTCCGCCAGCCGGACTTTGCAAAACAGGTAACCGACATAATCAAGCAAAGCAATATAGACCCCGCCCGATTTAAGATCGAGCTGACCGAGAGCACGGTGCTCGATAATGTCGCCGATACCATCTCCAAGATGCAGGCACTGAAAAAAATTGGTGTGCGCTTTTCAATGGACGATTTTGGCACCGGATATTCTTCGCTGGCGTACCTGACCCAGTTGCCGCTCGACCAATTGAAGATCGACAAGTCATTTGTTCACAACATTGGCACCAAATCCACCGATGCAACGATCATTCAGACTATCATCGGCATGGCCCATAACCTGGGTATCGAGGTGATTGCAGAAGGGGTGGAGACCTATGCGCAGCGCGATTTCCTCGCGGAAGCCGGGTGCATTCTCTACCAGGGTTACCTGTTCGGCCGACCCGTCCCGCTGAAGGCATTTACTGCCTCGCTGACATAAGCGAGGCGCAGCTGGTCCGGGTTATTCCGCGAGGCTGGAACGTGCCCGTCCGATTGCTGCTTCAACCTGTTGTGGAGCAGTCCCGCCAATGTGGTTGCGGCTGGAGAGAGAACCTTCCAGCGACAAAACCTGGTACACATCCTCGCCGATATGCGTCGAAAACTTCTGCAGTTCGGCCAGGCTGACCGCGCTCAGATCGCATCCCTTCTGTTCGGCGAAACGCACCGCGACAGCCACCGTTTCATGGGCGTCCCGGAACGGTACGCCTTTCTTGACCAGATAATCGGCCAGATCGGTCGCGGTCGCGTAGCCCTGCAGGGCAGCATTGCGCATTGCCTCGGGATGGACTGTTATTCCGGAGATCATGTCGGCGTAGATACGCAAGGTCTGTGTCAGTGTTTCCACCGTGTCGAAAAGCGGTTCCTTGTCTTCCTGGTTATCCTTGTTGTAGGCCAGCGGCTGGCCCTTCATCAGCGTAAGCAGCGCGACCAGGTGACCGTTCACGCGACCGGTCTTGCCGCGCACCAGTTCCGGTACATCGGGATTCTTCTTCTGCGGCATGATGCTGGACCCGGTGCAGAATCGGTCGGCGATATCGATGAAACCAAAACGCGGACTCATCCACAGAATCAGCTCCTCGGAAAAACGCGACAGGTGTGTCATGATCAGCGCTGCGCAGGCGGTAAATTCGATTGCGAAGTCCCGGTCGGAAACCGCATCCAGCGAATTTTCGCACACCCCGTCAAAGCCGAGCAGTTCCGCAACGTACTCGCGCTTTATCGGATAGCTGGTCCCGGCCAGCGCTGCCGCACCGAGGGGCAAACGGTTGACGCGCTTGCGGCAATCGCGCAGGCGTTCCGCATCGCGCCTGAGCATTTCGAAGTAGGCCATCAGGTGATGGGCGAAACTGACCGGCTGGGCGACCTGCAGATGGGTGAAACCGGGCATGATGGTGCGGGTGTGAGGCTCGGCCAGAACCAGCAGCGAATGCTGCAATGCCTTGATCAGCTCGAGCAGCTCGTCGATCGAATGGCGCAGATACAGCCGAACATCCGTAGCCACCTGGTCGTTGCGCGAGCGGCCGGTGTGCAAACGCTTGCCGGCATCTCCGACCAGCGCGGTAAGCCGTTTTTCGATGTTGAGATGCACGTCTTCCAGGTCCAGCGACCATTCGAATTCACCGCTGATGATCTCGTTTTCGATCTGCGCCAGTCCGCGTTTGATATCGCCCAGGTCATTCGTGGAAATGATGTCGCAGGCCGCCAGCATTTGCGCGTGCGCCAGCGAACCCTGTATGTCGAACATCGCCAGTTTATGGTCGAAACCTACGGATGCGGTATAACGTTTTACCAGTTCTGCCACCGGTTCGGCGAAGCGCCCCGACCAGGTATCTTTGTCTTGCATTGCCGCCCCCACTTGTCCCAAAATGAAGCATGAAAAACTCAAGGCTGTCTCGCCATGAATAAGGCGCTCAGTATAAGACAAAACACCAGGCAGCATGGATTGCCAAACTTCGGCAACCTCGGCACCCTGCTGCGCATACTGATAATCTGCAACAGTCTGGCTTTGCTGCAGGCAATCATTATGTCGGACAGCTGGTTGGATGTGGCGCAGCAAATGCTGCAGATCAACACGCTGCTGACACCGGTGCTGCTCTCCAGCATGTTGCTGCTCTGGTTGATACAGCCGTGGCTGAACCGGATTTCATACCGGTACGGAACGCTTGCTGTAATGATGCTGGTGGTCACTGTAAGCGTTTCCATTTATCATTTCGGCGGGGAGCTGTATCGTCCGCCCGAACGCATTGACAGCTATTTCGACCTGGTGCGCTGCGGGTTGCTCAGCGCGGTGGTATGCGGAGTTTTGCTGTTTTATTTCAGGCTGCGTTCGAAAATGTTGTCGCGAGCCTTGAGCGACGCCCGTTTGCAGGTATTGCGCGCGCGCATTCGACCGCACTTCCTGTTCAACACCATCAATGCCGTGCTTGGTATCGTGCGTACCAAACCGAAACAGGCAGAAGCGGCGCTGGAGGACATGGCCGACCTGTTTCGCATGGCGATGTCGGATGCACAGGATCTCGTGCCGCTGGGGACGGAGATCCAACTGAGCAAGCAGTATCTGGCACTGGAGCAGTTGCGCATGGGTGACCGCCTGAGCGTAAACTGGCATATTCGGGATGTGCCTGATGAGTTGTTGATTCCGCCGCTGCTGTTGCAGCCTTTGCTGGAAAACGCCGTGTACCACGGTATCGAGCCGTTGACCGAGGGTGGTAGTATCAACGTGACATTGAACCGGAACGCCGACCGACTGCGCCTCAAGATTGAAAACCCGTGTCCGGAGTGCGCAGATTTGTCACACCAGGGCAATCGCGTCGCTCTGCGCAACATCCGCGAGCGGCTGGACCTGCTGTTCGATGTCGAGGCGAGCTACCAGGTTGAGAGTGGCAAGGATTTTTACCGCGTGGAAGTTATATTCCCGTTTGTATCCCGTGCAAAGGAGCGAGCGCAATCATGAACGATGTCGAACTGGCATTGCGAGTATTTATTGTGGATGACGAGCCGCCGGCGCGCACCCGGTTGCGCGACCTGCTGAACGATTGCGGTGCGCAGTTGGCCCTGGAGATCGTCGGAGAAGCGGGCAATGGCCGGGAGGCGCTGGAAAAACTGACAAGTATCGCTGCTGATGTGGTGTTGCTGGACATCCGCATGCCGCAAATGGATGGCATCGAACTCGCGCAACATCTAAACAAACTGCCCAAGCCGCCGGTTGTGATTTTCACCACCGCTTATGATGCGTATGCGATCAAGGCTTTCGATCTGCGCGTAATCGATTATCTGCTCAAGCCGATACGGCTGGGGCGGCTGTTCGAGGCGCTGAACCGGGCGCGGCTAGCGGTGCCGGTGCAAACCGAAGTGCTGCGAGAATTGTTGCCCGAGCCGCGCAGGAATCTGTCCATCCATGAGCGCGGCAAAATTCATCTGATCCCCATCGAACAGGTACTGTACCTGCGCGCGGAACTGAAATACGTCACGGTGCGCACCGCCGAACGCGAATACCTGATCGAGGAATCGCTGAATGCGCTGGAAAAGGAATTCCTCACGCGTTTCGTGCGCATCCACCGCAATTGTCTGATTGCCAAGGAAGCGATAGCCGGTTTCGAAAAGGGCGGCGATGAAGGCGAAAGCGGCTGGATGGTCAGGTTGAAGGGGCTCGAAGATTTGCTTGCGATCAGCCGCCGGCAGCAGCATATCGTCAAGGAATTCAGCAGGGCCTGATCAGGCTCTTGCGAATCAGGCACTGCGTCCTGTACTTTGCTTGATGCTTTCCTCGTCTCGCTGCTTGACGGATTGCCAGGCAAGCAGCTTTTCCCGGTACGATATTCCCGCATTGGCCGGACTGGTCGAAGGCAGTCGCCGGTATTGAAGCCTGTCCGGTTCAAGCGCAGGATGGACATGCTTAAGGAAATACTGTTCGGCTTTTGCGCCATTGAAGAACACGCGCGTGATACCCGGATGGATCATGAACAGGGAATCGAAATCGTTGATGATGGCGGTATCCTGCCGAATGTTGGAATCGAGGCTGCCGGTGCGGGTACATGAAGCGAGCACGTCCCATAGCGCGATACCCGAAGTACGCAGGATGCCGACGCGTTCCATGTAGGCAAGGCGCGGGTATGCGCCGACGAGTTCACCCATGATGGTCCAGAAAGCGTTCCTCGGATGGGCGTAATACTCGCCTGCCGCGAGCGATGCCTGCCCCGGCATGCTGCCCAGGATCAGCACGGTTGAAGCGCGATCCACTATCGGCTGGAAGCAATGTAAGCGTGTCATCCGGATAATCCGGGGAAAACCGGACGATCGGCGTTCAGGAAGCGCAGGCCGATTGTCGTTTTCCGAAATCGTCTTGTCAGCACTGTGAGCGTTTGCAAACGGGGCACACAACAAGGAGGGACATTATCCGCTGTTGCGCAGCCCGGTGGCGATGCCGTTGATGGTGAGGTGTATCGCGCGCTTCACCAGGATGTCGTCGTCTCCGGCGCGATGGCGCTGCAACAGCGCGACCTGCAAGTGATTGAGCGGATCGATGTATGGCATGCGGGTCTGCAGACTACGTGCAAATGTCGGGTTGTCCTGCAAAAGCGAGGTATTGCCGGTCACCTTGAACAGCATCTTCACGGTATCGTTCCATTCGAGCTCGATCATGCCAAAAATTTGTTCGCGCATTGCAACGTCATCCACAAGTTCGGCATAGCTGGAAGCAATGCCCATGTCGGTCTTGGACAGCACCATGTCCATGTTCGACATCAGTCCGCGGAAAAATGGCCACTCCTTGTACATCGCGCGTAGCCGTTCCAGACCAGCCTCGCCCTCGCTGGCGATGAACTGTTTTACCGCGCTGCCGAAACCGAACCAGCCCGGCAGCAAGGTGCGGTTCAGGCCCCAGCTGAATACCCAGGGTATCGCGCGCAGATCCTCGATGCGATCGGAAGCCTTGCGCGCCGAGGGTCGGCTGCCAATGTTCAACTCGGCGATCTCGCGTATCGGTGTTGCAGAGAAGAAATAGGTGTTGAAACCGGGCGTCTCGTAGACCAGCTTGCGATAGGCTGCAAACGCGTTGCCGCTCAGCTTCTCCATGATGCGCATATATTCCGGGTTGCCGTCGGCGTCATGCGGGTGGTCCAGCAGGGTGGCCTCGATTGTCGCTGCAATCATTGTTTCCAGGTTGCGGCGCCCGATCTCGGGATTGGAATATTTGCTGGAAATGACCTCGCCTTGTTCGGTAATCCGGATCTGGCCGTTGACGCTGCCCGGCGGCTGAGCCAGGATCGCGTCGTAGCTCGGGCCGCCGCCGCGACCGACGGTGCCGCCGCGGCCGTGAAACAGCCGAAGTTCGACACCGTGTTTTGCGAATACTTTCACCAGCTCTACTTCCGCCTTGTACAGCTCCCAGTTTGCCGTCACATATCCGCCGTCCTTGTTGCTGTCGGAATAACCGAGCATCACTTCCTGGGTATTGCCGCGGCTGCTCAACAGCCTGCGGTAATACGGAAGCGAAAACAGTTCATCCATGATGACACCACAACCGCGCAGATCCTCGATGGTTTCGAACAGCGGAATGATGTTGATGTGCAACTGATGCGTGCCTCTTTCCAGCAAACCGACCTGTTGCAGCATCAGCGCGAGTTCCAGCATGTCGCTGACCGACTCGGTCATGGAAATGATATGGTTGGGCAGTGCTGCGCGTCCGAAGCGCTGGTGGATCCGCGCCGCAGCCAGCATGATGCGCAGCTCGCTTTGTGCGACATCGCCGAACTCGGCCAGATTCTCTGATGACAGTGCTTCGCCCAGCAACGATTTGTCGGAATGCAGTGCGGCCAGCAGTACTTCGCGGCGGCCAGCCTCGTCCAGGTCGCGGTAATCCGACTTGCCGCTGCTGCGCGAGAAGAGTTCGCTGATGGTCTGCTCGATGACGGCACTGTGCTGGCGCATATCCAGCGGCGCGAGATGGAAGCCGAATACCTCGACTGCACGGCGAAGGTTGGCCAGACGACCGCGTGCCAGGTAAACCGCACCGTGCTTGAACAATGAGTCGATCAAAACGTCCAGGTCGGCGATGAACTCCTGCGGGGTTGCATAGGGTTCGACGCTTTCGCTGATGGGACGCGGTTTTTCCAGCTTGAGCCCGAGCATTTTTGCAGTGGCCGACAAACGCGAGTAGATCAGGATCAATGCGCGGCGGTAGGGTTCGTCGATGCGGTGCGCGGCTTTATCAGGGGAGGAATCGGAGAGCTTGCGCAACTCGGGGGTGACTTCCACCAGCCGGTCGGTCAGGCTGAGGCGCATGCCGAGAATGCGGGTCTCGTCCAAGTAATGTTCAAGTGCCAGTGCGGAATGCTGCTGTACCGCTTCGAGCATCACTTCGTGGGTCACGAACGGGTTGCCGTCACGGTCGCCGCCGATCCAGCTGCCGACGCGCAGCAGCGGCGGAACCTTGAGATCCTTGTCGAAACGGCTTTCCAGCTGATTTTCCAGGCGGGCGTAGATTTTCGGAATTTCGTTGAGGAAGGTATAGCGGTAGAACTCCAGACCGTTCTTGATCTCGTCGATCACGTTCAGCTTGGTGGAGCGCAACATGCGCGTCTGCCAAAGGATCAGCACGAAGCGGCGCAGCACTTCCTCGTTTTCGGCCAGGTCATCGGGAGTCATGTCCATGCGGTCGCGGTTCGACATCAGGCTGGAAATGATCAGCTGGCAATCAAGGATGCTCTTGCGTTGGACTTCTGTGGGATGTGCAGTCAGCACGGGCGAAACCAGCGCGCTGTCGAGAAATGACTGAAGCTCATCCTTGCTGATGTTCTTTTTTTCCACATGCGACAACGCCAGTTGCAGACTGCCGTTCTTGGGTGCGCTGCCGGCCTTGAGGTGTGCGCGATGGCGCCGGTTGTGGTGCAGGTCTTCCGCGATGTTGGACAGTTGCGAAAAATAACTGAAGGCGCGCACGACAAGCAGCGCATCGCCGGGAGACAGCGCATTCAGAATCTGTTCGAGTTGCAGGTGGTCGCGGTCATCCTGGCTTTTGTGGAAGGTTATCGCGGCGCGGCGGACGTTTTCGACAAGCTGGAAGGCGGCTTCGCCTTCCTGTTCACGCAGGGTGTCGCCGAGTATGCGTCCAAGCAGGCGCACATCATCGCGCAGAGGCAAGTCCTTGCTGGAAATATTGGCGGGGGTGGCAATCAGATTCATCACGTTCTCAAATCAAAAGCTCGGCACGCCTTATGCTAGAATATAGCGTGAACCAGTTGTTTATTTAAAAAAATTCAGGCAAAACTTTCCGGAAAAAACTCATGAATCTGAAGCACATTCAAGAACCAGCCCGTTTGGTGATCGCGTCGCGGGAAAGCGCACTCGCGATGTGGCAGGCCGAGCATATCCGGGACAGGCTGCTTGCATTATATCCGCAAACCGACATCAGTATATTGGGCATGACCACGCAGGGCGACCAGATTCTGAACGTTTCGCTGTCCAAGATCGGCGGCAAGGGGCTGTTTGTGAAGGAACTGGAAACCGCGCTGGAAGACGGCCGTGCCGACATCGCCGTGCATTCGCTGAAAGATGTGCCGATGATTCTGCCTGAAGGTTTTGTGCTGCCGGTGATCTGCGAACGCGAAGACCCGCACGATGCTTTTGTTTCGAACAAGTATGAAAACCTGGCTGCATTGCCGGCGGGGAGCGTGGTGGGCACGTCCAGCCTGCGCCGCGAGAGCCAGCTGCGCGCGCGCTTTCCGCATCTGCAAATCGAGCCGTTGCGTGGCAATGTGCAGACCCGATTGCGCAAGCTGGATGAAGGGCAGTATGCCGCGATCATCCTGGCTGCTGCAGGTCTGAAACGTCTGGGGCTGGGCGACCGCATCCGCGCGCAGATCAGCAGCGAAGAAAGTCTGCCCGCAGTCGGGCAGGGCGCACTGGGGATCGAATGCAGAGCTGACCGCGCCGATCTGATCGAACTTCTGCAACCGCTGCACCATCCCGAAACCGCAGTTTGTGTGCTTGCGGAACGCGCGCTGAGCCGTGCGCTGGCGGGCAGCTGCCAGGTGCCGCTGGGCGGGTTTGCCGAAGTGGCCAGCGGTAAGTTGCGTATGCGCGGTTTCGTTGCCAGCCCTGATGGCAAACGCATGACACATGCCGAGCTGATCGGCGAGATCGACAATCCGGAAGAGCTTGGAAACAAAATCGCCGATGCGCTGCGTGCACAGGGCGCGGACGAAATCCTCGCCACGCTCGGGAACCATTGATCCATTCCACCATGAACCGCGTTGCTAACAAAAACGGGGCGATCGCAAGGCGCACGACGCAGGACGTAGTCATTCTACGATGCCAAGGAGTGCAACATAGCGAGCGCCCGTTTTTGTTGCAACCCGTTCGGACACGGGCTTTGCGGGCGATCTGCGGCGTCAGGCTCCTAGCGAAGGGAATGGCCATTCGCGTCGTCGCCTTTCTTGCATATAGTCCCGCCGACACGTTACCGCGTAGCGGCCGCTTGCGGGAGGCGGGGCATCGGCGGCATTCCCGCACCAGCGGCTTGCGCCCACCGTGTCATGCCGCCTACCCCGCAAAGCCAAGTGCGCGGCCATGTGGGAATGGATCAATGGTTCCTAATGGCTGACCGTCCCCTGCACGGGTTGACCATCGCCGTCACGCGGCCGCGTGAACAGGCAATGCAAATGATGCAGCGCATCGAGCAGGCGGGTGGTGTCGCGCTGCTGTTCCCGCTGCTGGAAATTACAGCCGCTGCGGATGCCGACGCGCTGTATGCACAGGTTGCACGCCTCGGACAGTTCAACCTGGCGATCTTTATAAGTCCCAATGCGGTGCGCTACGGCACCGCCGCGATACGCACCGCAGGCCGCCCTGCCGATGGGAATCGCGTGCCGATGCCGCCGCACCTGAAAATTGCGACAGTCGGTCAGGGCAGCGCAAAAGCCTTGCGCGAAACGGGGTTCTCCAACATCATCGCTCCCACCGAACGCTTCGACAGCGAGGGGTTGCTGGCGTTGCCGGAAATGCAGCATGTTTCCGGCTGGCGCGTGATGATCTTTCGCGGCGATGGCGGACGCGAACTGCTGGGCGATACGCTAAGGGAACGCGGTGCGACGGTAGAATATGCATCCTGCTATCGGCGCGAGAAATCGCAGCAGGACAAACGCAAGCTGCTGGACTCCGGTCCCGATGCAATCATCGTGACCAGCAGCGAGGCAATGGAGCATCTGAGCCGAATGCTGGATGACGGCGACCGGGACGCCTTGCGCAACACGGTCTTGTTTGTACCCCACGCGCGAATTGCGGGACTGGCATGCGATCTGGGCTGGCCGCATGTGCAAGTGACGGCGCCGGGAGATGACGGACTATTCGCCGCTTTGACCGCATGGGCAGGCCAGAGAGGGAGCTGAAACGGATAGCCGGGAAATGCCGGACGGGCTGCTAGGCGCCAAGCCTGTTATCGTGCGGCGATCGTCCGGCGCAGCTTGTCCTTATTTTTGAAAGGTATTGAATGAGCGAGCAAACCCCACAACCTGAAAATACCGCAACCGGCGCCGCTCCGCCATCAGAATCGGCGCAGCCCGGGCAGGCGAAAGGTCAAACAACCGTACGGGACGCACCCTCAGGATTCGGGCACATCAGCATTACCCAGCTGACGATGGTGGTGCTGGTAAGCGTCTTTCTGTGGCAATGGCTGGACGGACATCGCGCGATCAGCGACATGCAGCAGCAACTCGCGAAAAAAATCGCCGAGATGGACGGAAACAGCAAGGCCACCCAGGTGTTGCTGGCCCAGGACCAGGATCAAGTACGCGATCTTTCAGCCAAGGTCGCAACGATGGAATCGCGTTATGCCGAGTCGCAAAACCAGCGTGTCGCGCTGGAGAACCTTTACAACAACCTTTCGGCCAACAGCGATGAAGCCGCACTGGCCGAGGTCGAGCAAATGCTGCTGATCGCATCGCAGCAATTGCAATTGTCGGCGAACGTGAGGGCGGCATTGATCGCAATGCAGACCGCCGATTCGCGCTTGCAGCGCTTGAACCGGCCGGCATTCAGCGGGCTGCGCCAGGCAATCAACAACGATATGGACAAATTGCGCGCGCTTCACCAAGCGGACATTACCGGCATCAACCTGCAGCTGAATAACCTGATTTCTGCTGTCGACAGCATGCCGCTGGCCTATCAGCAGCCGCTTCCCGCCAACCCGGCGGTCACGCAAGCAGCACCGGAAGCCGGAACGACCTGGCAGAAATTGTTGCATGATGTCTGGAATGAACTGAAACAGCTGGTGCGCATTGAAAACACCGATAAGGCCGAGATTCCGCTTTTGCCGCCCAACCAGGAGTTCTTTCTGCGCGAGAATCTGAAACTGAACCTGCTGTCGGCTCGCCTGGCCTTGCTGTCGCGCGACGAAGTCAGTTTCAGGCTGGGGCTGAAAACCGCACAACACTGGACTGCCAGATTTTTCGATGCAAAATCGAGTGTGAATAAACATGTGTCCGAAGTATTGAGCAAGCTGGTCGCTTCAGACATCAGCATCGAACTGCCCGACATCAGTGACAGCCTGCAGGCGGTGCGCAACTACCGCCAGATGCGCGAGAGCGAGCCTGCGGGTTTAACAGGACGATCCAACTCGTCCAGGGCTAAAACCGTGAAACGTCCGAATGCTTCCGTGAATGGTCCGGTGAAACGGCCGACATTGCCCAAGTCCGAGGCGGAAGGTTCAACGAAGGCTGCGCAATGAAATACCTGGCATGGATACTCGGGCTATTTGTCGCTGCGGCGGCTATCGCGATCACATCGCGCTTTCCGGCTTATGTGCTGCTGGTCTATCCGCCCTATCGCATCGAAGTATCGTTTACCCTGTTTGTCGCGCTGCTGCTGCTGGGTTTTCTGGCGGTCTACTGGCTGGTTAGGCTGGTAGTCGGGGTGTTCCAGCTGCCAGCCTATGTGAAAAAGTTCCGCCATGATCGTGTGCAGGCCAGGATACGAAAATTGCTGGACGAGGAGCTGGGTGCGTATTTCGAAGGACGCTATGCCGATTCGGAAAAGGCCGCAACGCGCGCGATGAAATTGGGCGATACGTCCGGATTTCATCGCATCATTGCCGCTCGTTCCGCCCATGAATTGCGCGAATACAGAAAGCGCGATGCCTACTTGTCGGACGCACAGGACAACAAGGCCGGTGATTCCACACTGCGCCTGATGACGACCGGCAAGTTTCTGCTCGACCAGCATGATGCCCGCGGCGCACTGGATACGTTGCAGGAGTTGCGGGACAGCGGAGTCACAGGCCATGTAGGTGCTTTGGCCCTGGAACTTAAGGCGCACCAGCAGGCGGGCAACTGGGACGAGGTATTGAATGTCCTTTACCAGCTCGAGAAGCGCGGCGCGGTCGATGCGACACAGGCATCGCATTTGCGCCAGCAGGCCTGGCTGGGAAAAATCCGCCAGCAGAACGATTTGACCGGACTGACACGCTGCCTGAAAAACATTCCTGCTGAATTCAAGCGCCGCGGCAAGATTGCCGCGGCCGCCGCCCGTGCGCTGATCCAGTTCGGCGGAGACTCAATCGCCTTGCAGCTTTTGACCGACAGCCTGAATGCTCAATGGGACAGCGAACTGGTTGCGCTATATGGTGACTGCAAATCCGGCGATGTGGTGGCGCAGATCAAGCAGGCAGAAAAATGGCTTGCCCAGAACAGCCAGGATGCCGGGCTGTTGCTGGCACTCGGCAAGCTGTGTTTGCATCAGCAAATCTGGGGCAAGGCGCAGAATTATCTGGATGCCAGTATCAGCATTTCACCCAGCCATGCCGCCTATGCAGCCCTTGGCGACCTCGCGGAACGCATGGGCAAACCGGGGGAGGCGCTCAAGTACCGCCAGCAGGCGCTCAGGATCAAGGAGGGGTAGATCGGATACAAGAGACAGGAGGAAAGGTTCAAGTAAGATGGTGCATAAACTTTATGCTTGCTTGTGCCCTTAACCTTGCTCCTCAGCTCTTGGGTACGAAAGTGAATGCATCCGAGAAGAATGCATCATCAGGCAGTCCGCGCTGGGCAGTGAAGTCGCGATGTGCGGCTTCCACCACGACCGGTGCACCGCAGGTATATACCTCATAGCCTGATAAATCGCTGTAGTCATCCATAACCGCCTGGTGAACAAAACCGGTGCGACCTTGCCAGCCGTCTTCCGGCAGGGCATCGGAGAGTACCGGGGTAAATCTGATCCCATCCTTCTCCCATTGCATTGCCTTGTCCAGCATGTACAGATCCGCCAGTTTTCGTGCGCCCCAGTAAAAATGCATCGGCCGCTTCAGGCCTATATAGAGCGCGTGCTCGATGATCGCCTTGATCGGCGCAAAGCCGGTGCCGCTGGCGACGAAAATGATCGGTTTGTCGGAATCCTCGCGCAGGAAAAAGGTGCCCAGCGGACCCTTGAATCGCAGTATGTCGCGTTCTTTCATCACCTCGAATACATGATGCGTGAATGAGCCGCCGATGATGTTGCGTATGTGCAATTCGAGAAACTCGTCGTCATGCGGCGCATTGGCCAGCGAAAAACTGCGCGGCTTTTCGTCCCTGAGCAGAATGTCGATGTACTGCCCGGCCAGAAACTGCAGTCGTTCATTGGCGGGCAGTTTCAACGACAGCACCATCACATCGGGTGCAGGTTTTTCCATTTTCTGAACGCGGCACGGCATGGTCCGGACCGGAATGTCGCTGACCGTGCTCATTTCGCGGCATTCAAGCACCAGGTCGGACAGCGGCGTGGCACAGCAGAACAGCGCCATGCCGGCGGCCTTTTCGGTTTCGCTCAGGGTGCTTTCCTGATACTTGCCGTAATCCACTTGCCCGGTGACCACCTTGCCTTTGCACGTTCCGCATACCCCGTCCCGGCAGCTGTACGGCAGTGTGTAACCGTGCTTCAGGGCGGCTTCGAGTATGGTCTCGTTTCCCTCGATCGGGAAACTGTGGCCGCTGGGTTGAATTACCGTTTTGAACGACATGATGATTTGCAGTTTGCGCGAAAGCATTAATTTTAACGCATAATCGAGGCATGAGACGCTTGTTGATCGTTGGCAGCGGCGATGTCGCGCTGCGCGCAATACCCTTGTTGAATAAGGGATATCGTGTGTTTGCGCTGGTGCGCGACCCTTCAAGGTGCGCGGGTTTGCGTGAACTTGGCGCGATACCGCTGCTCGGCGATCTGGACGATCGCGCCAGCCTTGCGCACATCGGCGGACTGGCCGATGCGGTTCTTCATCTTGCGCCTCCTCCGGGCGCTGGCATGCACGATCCGCGGACAAAAAATCTGCTCAGCGCGCTGTCCCGGGTCAGGGGCCGAAGGAAAGGCCTGCCTAAGCGGCTGGTCTACATCAGCACCAGCGGAGTATATGGAAATTGCGGCGGGGCCTGGGTCAGCGAAACCTGCCCGCTCAACGCGACTTCCCCGCGTGCGCAACGACGCGTTGAAGCGGAGACGCAGATACGCTCGTGGGCTAGACGCAACGGTGTGCACGCCAGCATCCTGCGCGTGCCGGGTATCTATGCGGCAGACCGCTTGCCGCTGGGTCGCTTGCAGCAGGGTACGCCCGGCATCATCGACAGCGAAGACAGCTATACCAACCATATCCATGCCGACGACCTGGCCCAGATCAGCGTCGCGGCGCTGCAGCGCGGAAAGCCCTGCCGGGTTTACCATACCAGCGACGACAGCCGGCTGAAGATGGGCGAATATTTTGACCAGGTAGCAGATGCGTTCGGTCTGCCGCATGTACCGCGCATCAGCCGCGCCGAGGCACAGCAAGTGTTGTCACCGTCGCTGCTGTCGTTCATGAATGAATCGCGCCGCCTGACCAACCAGCGCATGAAGCGGGAACTGCGGGTGAAACTGGCTTACCCGACCGTGGCTGACCTGCTTGCGACGATCAAACGCGCCTGACCCGGGCTTGGCCGGCCCGCTCAACCGTGCTGTTCGACCCTTTCCTGCTGCAGGTGGCGCAGCAGTTCTTCCCTGATCTCGCGCAGCCTGGTCTTGACCAGGTCCTCGTTCCTGCTGCCCAGGCGCATCAGGATACGCTGGCCGATCGATCGGCTTTCCAGTCCGGGATCGGCATACTGGTAATACACGCCGGGCTGCACAAGTTTTACCGGCTCCGTGGCAATCGGGGCAGCCAACAGGTCATCCAGCGCAACAATCAGCCGGTCATTGAAATATTTGCCGGGATAGCCAAGCTCTTCGTAGGCCTGCTGGAACAACGGATAGAGACGGACATACAAGCCGACCAGTTTTTTTGCGTCGATCGCCTCGGCTATTCTCACATAGGCCGAGTAGCGGGCTGCGTTCGCGGGACTGATCGTCAGGGTGCCGGTCACGCCAGTCGTTACAAACTTGCCGGGAGCCGGATTGACCGGCATCACGCTCATCGGCGCGCGCCGGCTGGGGAGGTTATCGATGGTCGCTACGAAATTGCGAATGAAGCGGTCGGCATGGATGCATCCCATCAGCGACTTGTTGCCCACCAGTCCTGTCAGTGCGTCGAGTATCAGCTTGTCGCTTTCTGCCAGTGCCGGCAGCGGAGGCCGGGATGGCGGTGCTTCGACGACATTGCGCATCTCTGGCATTGCAGCGGGCGGGGCGGGCTGCGGTGCCTGAACTTGCACAGGTGCCGACGTTGGCTGGATCTGCTGCCAGAACAGGTAGGCGGCGATACCTCCGGAAATGACCAGCACCGTAGCAACAATCAGAAATCGGAATTTCATCGACAAGTCCTCGCCGGGTTATTGCGCCGCAGTATCGCGGACAGGCACATCGGATTGCGGATTCGCGGTGCCCAGGACCTCCTGCAGTCGCTAAGCCTTGAAACTTTTGCTCAGCGAGATCAGCTGATCCAGTTTGTCTTTTGCCGCCCCGCTGGCAATCGCCTGGTCGGCCTTTTCAACGCCCGCTTCCAGTGAGCCTGCCAGCCCCGCAACATAAATTGCCGCCCCAGCGTTGAGTTGCACGATGTCACGCGGCGCGCCGGCTACATTGTTCAGCACAGCTGACAGTTTTTCGCATGCCTCGTTGATATTGCCTACCTTCAGGTGGTCATGCGGCGCGGTCGTCATGCCGAACAGATCCGGATGAATGGTGTATTCGGTGACCTTGTCGTCCTTTAGTTCCGCAACGTAGGTGCCGCCGCTGATCGAGATTTCATCCATGCCGTCTGCACCGTGCACGACCAGCACATGCCGGCTGCCGAGGCGCTGCAGCACGCGTGCCTGGATGCCGACCAGGTCCGGATGAAACACGCCCAGCACCTGGTTTTCCGCGCCGGCGGGATTGGTCAGCGGCCCCAGCACGTTGAAGATCGTGCGCACGCCGAGCTCCTTCCTAACCGGCGCGGCGTATTTCATTGCACCGTGAAAATTGGGCGCGAACATGAAGCCGATGCCGATCTGGTCTATGCACTGGCCGACCTGTTCGGGGGTAATGCCGAGATTCACGCCGAGCGCTTCCAGCACATCGGCAGAGCCGCAGGTCGAAGACACCGAACGGCCGCCGTGCTTGGCGACCCGGGCGCCCGCGGCGGCCGCGACCAGCGCGCTGGCGGTCGAAATATTGAAAGTGTGGGCGGCATCGCCGCCGGTGCCACAGGTATCCACCAGGTTGGCGCGGTTGCTGACCGGCACCCTGGTGGCGAATTCGCGCATTACCTGTGCGGCGGCGGAAATCTCGCCGACGGTTTCCTTCTTTACGCGCAGGCCGACGAGTATGCCCGCGATCTGCGCCTGCGTGACTTCGCCGCTCATTATCTGGCGCATCAGCGACAGCATCTCGTCGTAAAAGATTTCGCGCTGTTCGATCAGCCTGGTCAATGCTTGCTGTGGTGTGATCATGGTTAATTCTTGCCTTTCAGGAAATTGTCCAGCATGTCGTGGCCATGCTCGGTGAGTATCGATTCGGGGTGAAACTGCACGCCATGCACGGCCATCGTCTTGTGGCGCACACCCATGATCTCGCCATCGTCGGTCCACGCGGTAATCTCCAGGCAGTCCGGCAGGGTCTCACGCTCGATCACCAGCGAGTGGTAACGCGTTGCGGTGAACGGGTTGGGCAGGCCGGTGAACACGCTGCTGTTGCTGTGATGAATCAGCGAGGTCTTGCCATGCATCAGTTGCTTCGCATGGATGATGCGTCCACCGAATGCCTGTCCGATGCTCTGGTGGCCTAGGCATACGCCGAGGATCGGTATCTTTCCGGCGAAGTGCAGGATCGTTGCGACCGAGATGCCCGCTTCGTTTGGCGTGCAGGGGCCGGGCGATATCACGATGTGCTGCGGATTCAGCAGTTCGATCTGTTCGACGCTGATTTCGTCGTTGCGGTGCACGACTACATCCGCACCCAACTCGGCGAAATACTGCACCAGGTTGTAGGTGAATGAATCGTAGTTGTCGATCATCAACAGCATGTTTGTTCCAATCATTTCTTGATGGTTCGCATGATACTTAAAGCCACCGCTTCGGCAACCTCAATTCCGTCCACCGCGGCGGAGAGTATCCCTCCCGCATAGCCCGCGCCTTCGCCGCTCGGATAGAGTCCGTGCGTGTTGATGCTCTGGTAATCGTCGCGGTTGCGCCGGATGCGTATCGGCGAGGAGGTGCGCGTCTCCACGCCGGTCAGCACCGCATCGGCCATATCGTATCCCTTGATCTGTTTCGCAAAGGCGGGCAGGGCTTCGCGTATCGCTTCGATCGCATAGTCGGGCAGCGCAGTGGACAGGTCGGTCAGGTGCACGCCGGGCGTGTAGGACGGCAGCACCTCGCCGAATTTCGCCGAAGGCCTGCCCGCGAGAAAATCGCCGACCAGCTGTCCGGGCGCGCAGTAATTTTTTCCGCCCAGTTCGAACGCGCGCGATTCCCAGCGGCGCTGAAATTCAATTCCGGCAAGCGCGTCACCAGGATAATCCTGTTCAGGCGTAATGCCGACCACGATGCCGCTGTTCGCGTTGCGTTCGTTGCGCGAGTACTGGCTCATGCCGTTGGTCACCACGCGCCCCGGCTCGGAAGTCGCAGCGACCACAGTGCCGCCCGGACACATGCAGAAGCTGTACACAGTACGCCCATTCTTTGCATGGTGAACCAGTTTGTAGTCCGCTGCGCCGAGCTGCGGATTGCCCGCGTTCCTGCCGTAGCGTGCCGCATCGATCAGCGACTGCGGATGCTCGATACGCAAGCCGATCGAAAACGGTTTGGCCTCGATGTAAATGCCGCGCCTCTGGATCATCTCGAAGGTGTCGCGCGCGCTGTGGCCGACCGCCAGCACCAGATGATCGGTCGCCATGCGCTCCCCGCTGGCGAGCACGACTCCGGTAACATGCCTGGCGCCATCTGGCCCTTCCGTGGTCTCGATATCGTCGACGCGGCTTTCGAAGCGGATTTCGCCGCCCAGCGACTGTATTGTCGCGCGCATCTTCTCGACCATTCCCACCAGCTTGAACGTGCCGATGTGCGGATGGCTCACGTACAGAATTTCCTCGGGGGCACCGGCCTTGACGAATTCCTCCAGCACCTTGCGGCCGAGAAAACGCGGATCCTTGATCTGGCTGTACAGCTTGCCGTCGGAAAACGTACCCGCGCCACCCTCGCCGAACTGAACGTTCGATTCGGGATTCAGCACACCCTGACGCCACAGTCCCCAGGTGTCACTGGTCCGCTCGCGCACCGCCTTGCCGCGTTCCAGGATCAGCGGGCGGAAGCCCATCTGCGCGAGCAGCAGCCCGGCAAAAATTCCGGCAGGGCCCATGCCGACCACAATCGGCCTTGAGGACAGATTATGCGGAGCATGGGTCACAAAGCGGTAGCTTGTATCCGGCGCCACTCGGAGATGGGGATCGCTTTTGCACCGTTCGAGTATCGCGGCCTCATCGCGCAGCGCGACATCCAGCGTGTAGCTGTACATGATTGCGTTGTGCTTGCGCGCATCGGTGCCGCGCTTGAACACAGCATGGCTGAGCAGTTCATCGGCCGAGATGCCCAGCCGCCGGATAATCGCAGCCTTGATGTCGTCGTCGGAATGGCCTAGCGGCAGCTTGATTTCGGTCAGGCGCAGCATGGCTTAACGCGGTAGTTCCGCATCCAGCCCGTTGAGCACCATTTCAGCCGAGCGCAGCACCGCGCGCGCCTTGTTCTGGGTTTCCGTCCATTCGTTTTCCGGCACCGAATCGGCGACGATTCCGGCGCCGGCCTGAACGTAGAGCATGTTGTCCTTCACCACCGCGGTGCGCAGCGCGATCGCGAGATCCATGTCGCCGTTGAAGCCGAGGTAGCCGACTGCGCCGGCGTAGATGCCGCGTTTGCTGGGCTCAAGCTCGTCGATGATTTCCATCGCGCGTACCTTGGCGGCACCGCTAACAGTCCCTGCCGGGAAGGTCGCCTTGAGCACGTCCATCGCGTTGTAGCCGGCCTTGAGCCTGGCCTCGACGTTGGATACGATGTGCATCACGTGCGAGTAGCGTTCGATGATCATTCTTTCGGTCAGCTTCACGGTGCCATAGCGTGCCACACGGCCGATGTCGTTGCGGCCCAGGTCGATCAGCATCAGGTGTTCGGCCAGTTCCTTCGGGTCGGCCAGCAGTTCATCCGCAAGTTCCGCATCCTGCTGTTGCGTCTTGCCGCGCGGCCGCGTTCCGGCGATCGGTCGCACCGTCACTGTGTCATCCTCCAGCCGCACCAGTATCTCCGGCGACGCGCCGACCACATGATGGTCGCCCATGTCGTAGTAGAACATGTAGGGAGACGGGTTCACGCTGCGCAGCGCGCGGTACAGCGACAGCGGGGAGGCTGGGAAGGGTTGCGACATGCGCTGCGCCAGCACCACCTGCATGATGTCGCCTTCGAAAATGTATCGTTTGGCTTTTTCCACCGCCAGCTTGAACTCGGTTTCGCCGAATTCCGAAACTGCCGTGCCGCCGTGCATCGGAGGGGCATGCGGAATTTTCGCCGGGAGTCGCATCAGAGCGACCAGTTCGCGCAGCCTTTCGTGCGCCAGTTCATAGGCGTCTTCCATTGCCGGATTAGCGTAGACAATGAAGGTCAGCTTGCCGGACAGGTTGTCGATCACTGCAAGCTGCTCGGTCAGCATCAGCAGGATGTCGGGTGCGCCGATCACATCGGGCTTCTGTGTCCGGGCCAGGCGCGGTTCGATGTAGCGTATCGTTTCGTAGCCGAAGTAGCCGGCCAGCCCGCCGGTAAAGCGCGGCAGATCCGGCAGTGGCGCAACCTTGAAGCGCGACTGGTATTCGCTGATGTAGTCGAGCGGATTGTCGACTTCGTGGGTGGTCGCGACATTATTGTGGGCCAGCGTTACCTGTTTGCCGCGCACCGTGATGTGCGTGTCGGCGGGCAGTCCGATGAAGGAATAGCGACCGAATCGTTCCCCGCCCTGCACTGATTCGAGCAGGTAGGAATAGGGCTTGTTGGCGAGCTTGAGGTACAGCGACAGCGGGGTGTCGAGGTCGGCGAAGGTTTCGCATACCAGCGGAATGCGGTTATAGCCCTGTTCGGCAAGTGCGTTGAATTCTGATTCTGTGATGGGTTGCGGCATGGATAACCTCCGTGTTAGCTGTTCGAAACTGCGTCGGGACGATGTCCCGGCAAACCTGGCGATGCGTTTAGCACCATCGCCAGGTTGCGGTTTCTTGCGGATAGCGGAAGTTATGAGGTTTCATGGTCAGACGTGATGGATCAGCGGCAGCGCGGCGGACAGGTCGGAAATCACCGCATCCAGAAACAGGCTGTCGACCGGTTCGCCGTGATTGTAGCCGTAGGGTACGCAGAACACCGGGCATCCGGCCGCGCGCGCGGCAACGGTGTCGTTGAGCGAATCGCCAATCAGCAGCAGCTGTTCCACCGGAATGCCGAAAAATTCGGCCGCATGCAGCAGCGGCATCGGATGGGGCTTTTTTTCCGCAAGGGTATCCCCGGACAGCACGATCTCGAAATATTTGGCCAGACCGGTGCCTTTCAGAAGCGGCTCGGTATAGCGTGCCACCTTGTTGGTGATGCAGCCCAGACGGAACCCCGCCGCCTGCATCGCGTCCAGGCCGTCGATCACGCCGCCGAACGGTTTGCTGTTCAGCAGAAGTTCGGTGTAATGCTTTTCGAAGATCGGCAGCGCATGGTCATAAAGCGCCGCATCCGGCGTGGCGTGCATGTCGCCGGTCAGCGCGCGCTTGACCAGCCAGCTGATGCCGTTGCCGATGTAGCTCATCAGCAATTCCTGCGACACCGGGGTGTAATCCATGTCGCGCAGCATGCGGTTTGCCGCTTCGGTGAGTTCAGGTGCGGTATGCAGCATCGTGCCATCGAGATCGATGACGATCGCCGAGATATCAAGCGGGAAGTGTACCGGCTCCATTATGCTTTTACTTTCGCAAGTTCGGCGCGCATTTCGCCGATCACGGTGTCATAACGGTTGGTGTCCTTTTCGTTGCGCTTGCTGAATATCGCCGAGCCGGCCACGAATGTATCCACGCCGGCCTCCGCCACTTCGCGTATGTTGGCCGGGCCGACGCCGCCGTCGATCTCCAGCCGGCAGCTGTATTTGCCCGCGTCTATCATCTTGCGTACCGCGCGTGCCTTGTCCAGCACGTAAGGGATGAACTTCTGCCCGCCGAAACCCGGGTTCACCGACATCAGCAGTACCATGTCGAGTTTTGGCAGCGTATATTCCAGCACGTCCAGCGGCGTGGCCGGGTTGAAAACCAGACCGGCTTTGCAGCCGCTTTCCTTGATCAGGCCGATGGTGCGGTCGATGTGCTCGGAGGCCTCGGGGTGGAACGTGATGTAGCTCGCACCCGCCTTGGCAAAATCCGGGATGATGCGATCCACCGGTTTGACCATCAGGTGCACGTCGATCGGCGCGGTCACGCCATGCTTGCGCAGCGCTTCACAGACCAGCGGTCCGATGGTCAGGTTGGGAACATAATGGTTGTCCATCACGTCGAAGTGCACGATGTCCGCACCGGCGGCAAGAACATTGTCGACTTCCTCGCCCAGCCTGGCGAAGTTGGCGGAGAGGATGCTCGGGGCGATTTGATACATGAAGTGTCCTTAAGCGTAAGTTGAAATTAGATTTGAGGCGCGTATTCTATCCGATACTTCAGTGGCCGAATACTTGAGATGCTGTCAGCAGTCACAGTCTCGGTGGCGGAGACGCCGGCACAAATCAAAGGCCGGAGACCGCTGCAACGCCGGTGCATGCAACCGGGAATGTACGCCGCCGTGCTTGGCGGGCCCGGTCTGTGAACCAGCTTGCAGCCGATGAGGCAGCCATGATTACAAACTAAGGAGAAGCAAAATGACGGACACCAGTCACTTGATGCAGAAAAATATTATGGAATATGAGGCACGTATAAAGCATTTTGACGAGCTTATTTCGCGTGCCGACAAAGCCGTCGGCAAAGGTCCCGAACATGCGGAGACCAGGGACAGTCTGGCCAGCCTGAAGCAGCAGCGCGACAAGTTTGCCATTTTGCTGGACGAACTTCGGCTAAAGCCGCTTGAGAACTGGCGCGTGGAAGAAATCGAAAAAGCCGGACCAATGGGAATATGGGATGCTGTTGGCCAGCAGCTGGAAAAACTGGTCGAGCGTATCGAACGCTGATCGGGGACGACTCTATGCTTGTGACATTTACAACCAAAGCCTATGCCGATATCACCATGTTCGGGGATGTCGCGATTGCCATGCTGAAAATGATGGGGCACAGCGGAACCGTGCCCGGCGCAATCCGGGCGGAAGATGTTCCGGCAGCGCTGGACCGCTTGACAGCCGCTGTCAACGCGGTGGCATCCACGCCGTTGCATGCCGACAAGGATGAAGATGAACCTGCGGTGAGCACGTCGCATCGCGCGTTGCCTTTGATGGATTTGCTTGCCGCCGCCGCGAAGGATGGCTGCAACGTAATGTGGAAATAATTCGCCGTTAAATTGCGGTTGGCATTCCAGCACAATATGCAGGTAAACCTGACTCAATAAATTGAATTCATTGGGCAACACGATACGGCGCTGGAACATGCGTCGAATACTGAGACGCAATCCGATTCCGCACCCTGTCTGGCAAGGTGTGACACGGCGAGTTGCGGTGCTGCAGAGGCTGGACGCAGTGCAAATGGCGCACCTGCGCGAACTGACGACCTGGTTCCTGCATAGCAAGGCTATCAACGGGGCGCAAGGACTGGAAGTGACATTGGACATGCGCGTGGCGGTGGCTGCGCAGGCCTGTTTGCTGATATTGAATCTGGATATCGATTACTTTGAAAACTGGGTTGAAGTCATCCTCTATCCCGGCGCGTTCCGGGTCAATCATGAACAGAGGGACGACATCGGCCTGGTACACAGCGAAGCAAGGGATCTAACCGGCGAGGCATGGTTGCGCGGACCGGTAATCCTGTCCTGGGATGACGTTGAGCGGGACACCACTCATCCGCAGCCCGGCCACAATGTGGTGTTGCACGAATTTGCACACAAGCTGGACGGACTCAACGGTGTAACCAATGGTATGCCGCCATTGCACCGCGGCATGAACCGGAAAAGGTGGGCCGAGGATTTCAGCGCCGCTTACGATGCGCTGTGCATTCAAGTTTCAGCAGGTGAAACAGCATTGATCAATCCCTATGCCGCGACCAGTCCGGCAGAATTTTTTGCAGTAGCATGCGAGTATTATTTTACTGCGCCGGAAATATTGAAAATTTGCTGTCCCGGTGTGCACAGGCAGCTGGCACTGTTTTACCGGAAGACTGCAGGGCTCTGATTCATGATGATCGATTCGGTTTTGATTATCGACCTGGATCAAAAGGGCGAGTAACGTAATTTCTTTGCTGGGGAGCAGTGCAGATGGAATTCAAGGACTACTACAAGATCATGGGGGTCGCGCGTGACGCGACCCAGGATGAGATCAAGCGCTCCTACCGCAAGCTGGCCCGAAAGTATCATCCGGATGTCAGCAAGGAGGCCAATGCCGAAGCTCGCTTCAAGGAGCTGGGCGAGGCGTACGAGGTATTGAAGGATGCGGAGAAACGCGCGGCTTACGATCAGCTCGGTGCCAATTACAAAGGCGGCCAGGAGTTTCGCCCGCCACCGGACTGGAACACGGGATTTGAATTCAGCGGCGGTGGCGACGGGGCGGAATTCAGCGATTTCTTCGCATCCCTTTTCGGACGTGATTTCCGCGCTGGCGGCCCCGGTCGTGCACAGCCTCATGCGAAAGGCGAGGACCACCACGCCAGGATACTCATCGATCTTGAGGACGCATACCTTGGCGCAACCCGCACCATCACACTGCGCGTCCCCGCTGTGGATATGCAGGGCCATGTCATCACCAAAGAGCGGGTGCTCAATGTAACCATTCCCAAGGGCATCCGCGAAGGACAGCACATTCGCCTTAGCGGACAGGGCAGCGCCGGTTTGGGGGGAGGCAATGCGGGGGACTTGTATCTCCAGGTCGAATTTCGGGCACACCCGATTTTCCGGGTCGATGGCCGTGATCTCTATCTCGACTTGCCGGTGGCACCGTGGGAAGCGGCACTGGGCGCAACTGTCAAAGTGCCGACACTCGGCGGCATCGTGGAACTCAAGATACCGGAAGGTTCCGCATCCGGTCGCAAAATGCGGCTGAAGGGACGCGGCATACCGGGTGACCCGCCCGGGGATTGCTATGCGATATTGACGATCGCTTTACCGCCCGCGGATACCGGGGCGGCCAGAGATCTGTATCAGAAAATGAAAAATGAACTTAACTTCAATCCGCGCACCAAACTGGGAGTGTGAGAAATGAACACTGAAAACAGCACGCCGCAATTCTCAATATGCATACTGGAAGAACAAACCCGGTTGACGCTGTCCGATCTGTGCCATGCCTGCGCCGTTCATGATGAGCAGATCATTGCACTGGTGGACGCCGGTGTGCTGGAACCACAGGGTCTTGAGCCGGGGCACTGGAGTTTCGGCGGTGCCAGCCTGAACCGCGCCAGAAGGGCCTTGCGCCTGCAACGTGATCTGGATATTGATCTTGCCGGGGCGGCGCTGGCGGTGGAATTGCTGGACGAGATCGAATTGCTGCGGATGCGCCTGCGGGCGGCGGGAGGCGATTATTGAGCGATGATTCGCGCAACATCATGACTGTTCCGTCGTCACGCCGGCTGCGTGTACCCAACCAACACAGGAGATTCCAGATGCATCTAGGCATGATCGGATTAGGAAGAATGGGAGCCAGTCTGGTGCGGCGCCTGAGCAAAGATGGTCATAGCTGTGTCGTTTACGACGTGAATCCCGCCGCGGTGGAAAAGCTTGCGGCCGGCGAAGTTCAGGGCGCCTCCTCGATAGCCGAGCTGGTCGAGAAGCTGCCCAAACCCCGTGCGGTCTGGGTGATGGTTCCCGCAGGCGTCGCGGGCAAGACCATCGAGGATCTGGCCTCGTGCATGGACGCCGGTGACATCATCATCGACGGCGGCAACAGTTACTACCGCGACGATATCCTCAGGGCGAAAGCATTGCAGGCCGCAGGCAAGCATTACGTCGATTGCGGCACCAGCGGCGGGGTGTTCGGCGAGGAGCGCGGCTTCTGTCTGATGATCGGCGGCGAGGACGAGGTCGTCAAACACCTTGATCCGATTTTCAGGAGCATCGCGCCCGGTGTAGAGGCAGCACAACGCACCGCTGGCAAGCACGGTGATCCCGGCCCCGCAGAACACGGATATCTGCATTGCGGCCCGACCGGTGCGGGCCACTTCGTCAAGATGGTCCACAACGGCATCGAGTACGGACTGATGGCGGCTTATGCCGAAGGCATGAATATCCTGCGCAACGCCAACGCAGGCAAGCGTTCCCATGATAACGATGCCGAGACCACGCCAATGCGTGAGCCCGAGTATTACCAGTACGAACTGGATCTGCCTCAGATCGCGGAAGTCTGGCGGCGCGGCAGCGTGGTCTCGTCATGGCTGCTCGACCTGACTGCAGCCGCGCTGGCCGAAGACGGCGATCTCGACGGATACTCCGGCCATGTGTCGGATTCAGGCGAGGGACGCTGGACGGCGCTGGCAGCTATCGACGAAGGCGTGCCGACGCCGGTGATCAGCACAGCGCTATTCGAGCGTTTTGCATCGCGCGGCAATGCAGATTATGCCGACCGGGTACTGTCAGCGATGCGCAAGCAGTTCGGCGGACATGACGAGAAAAAGAAATGAGCGCCAGGATGGGTAATGTACATAGCCGCTCGATACCTGCGGATGCGCTGGTTATATTCGGCGTGACCGGCGACCTCGCCCACAAGATGATCCTTCCAGCGCTCTATGCGATGGCCAAAAGCGGTGCTCTCAACGTACCGGTGATCGGCGTCGCCTCTTCCAAATGGAGTCTGGCGCAACTGCGCAGACATGCGAAGGACAGCATCAAACAGGCCGGCAGGATTGATGACCGTGACGCACTCGATCACCTTCTTTCGCTGCTTCACTATGTGAACGGTAATTACAACGACCCGGCCACGTTCACAGCGCTCAAGCAGGCTTTGGGCAGGGCCAAACGGCCGGCGCATTATCTCGCCATTCCGCCAGCGCTGTTCGCGACGGTGATCAAAAGTCTCGGCGCTGCGGGATTGGCCGATCAGGCGCGCGTCATCGTTGAAAAGCCGTTCGGACGAGACCTGGCTTCGGCACGTGCCCTAAACAAGGTAGCGCTGTCGGTGTTCGAGGAAGACGCGATCTTCCGCATCGACCACTATCTCGGGAAGGAGGCGATCATGAATATCCTCTATTTCCGTTTTGCCAATTCCTTTCTCGAGCCGATCTGGAACCGCAACTGCGTAGCCAGCGTGCAAATCACACTGGCCGAGGATTTCGGCGTGAAGGGTCGCGGCGCATTTTACGAAAGCGCAGGTTGCCTGCGCGACGTCATTCAGAATCACCTGTTCCAGATCGTCGCGCTGCTGGCCATGGA
>JAJDNO010000040.1 GCA_022340615.1 Gallionella sp.
TTCGCGGCTTATTTTTTTCCGGTCAGTTCGATGTAGCGCGCCTTGTCCGCATCGAAGCGTTGCTGCAGCGCTGCCTTTTCTGCTATGGGTGCCTGCAGGTCATGCTGCAGCTGTTCCAGGCGTTGCTGGCCAGCCTGCAAATCCTGCACCAGCGAGGAAGGCTTGGTCCGTTTTGCCTTGTCATAGGTGGCGGCTTCCGCCTGCAGCGAAGTCAGGTTGTCGTTGGCTGCCTTGATAAAGGCGTTGATCGCATTGATGCGCGCATCGATCTGCTGCAGGTTGCGTATGCGCGCCTGGTCGATTTCGTCGACATTGCTGTAGGTGTTGATCAGGGTCCGGTCATGGCGCTGTTTCTCGAGTGCGGCCTCGGCCTGTTCGCGCTTCTTGGCGTCTTCCTGTTCCTTGGCGCGGCGCCTTTCGGGCGTCATCACCTCATCGGTCTGTATCACACGCCCGGACTTGTTCAGCACTTCGTGGTCCCGGTCGGCGTATTCGGGAGGAATGGTTTCGCCGTAGTGGGTGGTGCCACTGCTGTCCACCCATTTGTACAGCTTTGCCATGGCCGGCAAGCTGAACATCAGCCCTGCGATAAGTGCGACGAGTAATTTAAACTTTGTCATCCGCTACTCCATAACGGTCCCGATAAGCCTTAACGGCGTCAAAATTGCCGGCCATTCCGCCTTCGGCCCGCAAATATTCGAGCAAGTCATCCAGTGTTGCAATGGATATTACCGGAATATCATAATTGAGGTGCACTTCCTGCACCGCAGACAACTCTCCCTGGCCGCGCTCCATGCGGTCCAGTGCGATCACGACTCCGCACGGCCGCGCACCGGCTGCGCGGATCAGTTCGACGGACTCGCGCACCGATGTGCCTGCAGATATTACATCATCAATGACCAGCACCCGTCCCTGCAATTCCGCGCCTACTGTTGTGCCTCCCTCGCCGTGGTCCTTGACCTCCTTGCGATTGTAGCAAAACGGCACGTTGCTGCCCTGTTCAGCCAGCGCGATTGCGGTTCCGGCCGCCAGCGGGATTCCTTTGTAGGCCGGACCGAACAGCATGTCGAATGGCAGTTCGGAAGCCTGGATCGCCTGCGCATAGAATTGCGACAGGTTTCTGAGCGATGCTCCATCTTTGAACAGGCCTGCATTGAAAAAATACGGCGACATGCGTCCCGCCTTGGTTTTGAATTCGCCAAAACGCAAAACCTGCTGCTGTACGGCAAAGCGGATGAAATCTTGTCTGAAGTTGGACATGGTCTATGCAACGGGTTGGAGCACGGAGGCACATTATAATGGCAGGCCATACAACTCCCGGAAATTTTCATGCGCATCATCACTGTCAATCTGAATGGAATCCGGTCGGCAGCCGGCAAGGGTTTTTATGAGTGGCTCGGCCGGCAGGATGCAGATATCGTCTGCCTGCAGGAACTGAAGGCGCAGGCTGCGGACATGACTGCGGAGATGCTTTCCCCGCATGGCTACCACGGCTACTTCCATTATGCCGAGAAGAAGGGATACAGCGGCGTCGGGATCTATTGCCGCGAACAGCCGAAGCAGGTCATTTCAGGTTTGGGTATCGCCGAGTTCGATGCCGAGGGGCGATACATTTGCGCGGATTTTGCCGGATTCAGCGTGGTCTCGGTTTACCTGCCTTCCGGTTCCAGCGGCGAAGAACGCCAGGCGGTCAAGTTCAGGTTCATGGAAGCTTTCATGCCACACCTCAAGGAATTAAGGGACAGCGGGCGCGAGGTGGTGATCTGCGGCGACTGGAATATCGCGCATCGGGAAATCGATCTGAAGAACTGGCGCGGCAACAAAAAGAATTCAGGATTTCTGCCGGAGGAGCGCGCCTGGCTGACCGAGCTGTTCGACGAAGTCGGCTTTACCGACGTGTTCCGTCGCGTTCATCCGGAACTGGAAGCATACACATGGTGGTCGAACCGCGGTCAGGCATGGGCGAAGGATGTCGGTTGGCGCATCGATTACCAGATTGCAACACCAGGCATTGCTGCGCTTGCCGAGTCAGCGAGCATTTACAAGGCGCAGCGTTTTTCAGATCATGCGCCGCTGATTATCGATTACCGGAACAGCGATTCCTGATTACTGCTGAATTGTTGGCTGGGCTTGCAGGCCTTGCCTGCAAGCACAATCCCAAAAGGGAAAAGAGGGGCCGCTAGCTCTGTTCCCAGGGCAGTCCGGCCACCCGCCAGCCGCCTTTGCTATTGCGGTGTTTGCTGGTATCCATGTCGCCCTCGAAACCTTCCAGCATGTTATAGCAGTCGCGGTAGCCGGCCTGGGTCGCGGCGATCGCGGCATGGTGCGAGCGCCCGCCGCTGCGGCAAACGAAGATGACCAGCGCTTCCTTGTCGACTTGCTGTTCGAGCTGGGCGATGAAGTGAGGATTGCGGCTCATGCCCGGATAGCTTGCCCACTCAATCGCGGTGGCATTCGGAAATTTGCCCACCCAGTCCAGTTCCGCGCGGCTGCGCACGTCCACCATTTTGGCGCCGGGCGCGGACTGCAGTATTTCGTAGGCCTCGCGCGGATACAGCGCGCCTTCGTAGGGCAGGCCCAATTCTCTTGCGCGTTGTTGCGCGGCTTGCAGAATGGCGGTGATGGTCCCCATGGCGATTCTTTCTGACTAAGCGAATATGATAATGGAACCTCTGATTAAGTCCCCCATGACCGCGCATTCGGCTTCGCGGGATGGGATGCAAGAAAGGCGACGATGCGAATGGTGATTCCCTTCGCAAGGTGCCTGACGTAGCATATCGCCCGCAAAGCCAATGCCCTTTCGGGTTGCGACAAAAACGGTCGCTCGCGGTGTTGCACTCCTTGGCATCGTAGAATAACTACGACCGGCGTCGCGCGCCTTGCGGTCATACCGTTTTTGTCAGCAACGCGGTTCATGATGGACTTAATCAGAGGTTACTAAGTTGGCAGAGATGATATCCTGCATATTATAGATACATACCCGCCTTACCAACATGAATAATCACAGCACAAAGCGTCAGTCCAGTGAGCGTATCGGGGCTTTCGAGCCGGTGCATCCGGAGCGTTTTGCCGCCGCACAGAAGAGCACCTGGGTCAGCATCGGCATCAACGTGCTGCTGACGTCCCTGCAGATGGTGGGCGGCTTTTTTGCACACTCGCAAGCCCTGATGGCGGACGGCCTGCATTCGCTGTCCGATCTGCTTTCAGATGTGCTGGTTCTGTTCGCGAACCGGCACGGCAGCCGGCATGCCGATGCGGAGCATCCCTACGGCCATGCGCGAATCGAAACGGCGGCCACGCTTATCCTCGGTACATTTCTCGCGGGACTCGGTGTGGTGCTGCTGGTTGCGGCAGCAATGCGTCTGCAGCATCCGGAGGCGCTGCGGGCAGTCAACCCATTCGCGCTTGCGATCGCGGTTTTTGCGCTGGTCGCCAAGGAGGGACTGTTCCGCTACATGCTGGCAGTGGCCAAACGGGTGCGATCGCAGATGCTGGTCGCGAATGCATGGCATGCGCGTTCGGATGCGGCTTCCTCGCTGGTGGTCATCATCGGCGTGGGCGGAAACCTGCTGGGATTCACCTTTCTCGATCTGGTTGCGGCGGCGGTGGTGGGCGTGATGATCGCGCACATGGGGGGCAAGCTGGCGCTGGAAGCGATGTCGGAACTCATCGATACCGGACTGGCTGCCGAGGAAGTGGAAGCGATCCGCCAGACCCTGCTCAAAGTGCACGGGGTACGCGGCCTTCACGAGTTGCGCACCCGCAAGATGGCGGACAATGCGCTGGTCGACGCGCACATCATGGTCGATCCCAAGATCAGTGTTTCCGAGGGCCATTTCATCGCCGAAACGGCACGCCACGCGGTGCTCAAGAACCACCATGTGATGGACGTGATGGTGCACATCGATCCGGAGGACGACATGATGGCCAAGCCGAACGTGCACCTGCCCAGCCGCCCCGGCTTGCTGGCACATCTGGCGAAATGCATTGGCGCAGATGCTTTGGCAGAAAATCGAGTGGTATTCCACTATCTCGACGGCAAGGTCGATGCCGAAATATATCTTGCCGGGGGACAATCACCGGAAGCAGCTGATAAGCTGCAGGCATGTTGCAATGAGGTGGCCAGTGCGGACCCAATTTTTCGGGTTATACAAGTACACCGCAGCCACGCACAAAAATAGTGCGCACTGCTTGCGCGACGCACAATTTGGGTGCAAATTATTGGTGCCGGTATTTTAAGGCTTGTGGCAAAATGCCAATCAGCGATGCAAACAGGATTGGCACGCTTTCTGCATCTGTATCTGGATAGTAATATTGGGTTTTGGTTAATTTTTCAATTAGGTCTAGGGAGATGGATTATGTCGATGTCGGCAACTGATGTTATGAAACTGATCAAGGACCGCGAAGTCAAGTTCGTGGATTTTCGCTTTACCGATACCCGTGGCAAGGAACAGCACGTGGGCGTGCCCGTCAAGGCGATGGGTATGGAAAAGTTCGAGGAAGGACACGCGTTCGACGGTTCTTCGATCGCCGGCTGGAAAGGCATACAGGCCTCGGACATGCTGCTGATGCCTGATCCCGAGACTGCATATATCGATCCTTTCATGGATGAAAACACGCTGGTGATCAGCTGTGACGTAGTGGAACCTTCCGACGGCAAGGGGTATGACCGCGATCCGCGCTCCATCGCTAAGCGTGCCGAGGCATACCTGAAGTCCAGCGGCATCGGCGATACTGCCTACTTCGGCCCGGAACCGGAATTTTTCGTTTTTGACTCGGTTAACTGGCAGGTCGACATGTCCGGCTGCTTCTGCAAAGTGAACTCCGAAGAGGCTGCCTGGGCTTCCGCTGAAAAAATCGAGGGCGGCAACATCGGCCATCGCCCAACGGTAAAGGGCGGTTACTTCCCGGTGCCGCCGATCGACAGCCTGAACGACATCCGCGCTGCGATGTGCCTGGCTCTGGAAGAAATCGGCATCGAAGTCGAAGTGCATCACCACGAAGTGGCGACCGCCGGCCAATGCGAGATTGGCACCAAGTTCAACTCGCTGGTGCGCCGCGCCGACTGGACGCAGGGACTGAAATACGTGGTGCACAATGTCGCTCACCAATATGGCAAGACAGCGACCTTCATGCCCAAGCCGATCGTCGGCGACAATGGTTCAGGGATGCACGTGCACCAGTCCATCTGGAAAGACGGCAAGAACCTGTTCGCAGGCAACGGATATGCAGGGCTGTCGGAGACCGCGCTGTATTACATCGGCGGCGTCATCAAGCATGCACGCGCACTGAATGCGATCACCAATCCGCTGACCAATTCCTACAAGCGTCTGGTTCCCGGATTTGAAGCACCGGTCAAGCTGGCCTATTCGGCGAAGAATCGCTCTGCCTCGATACGTATTCCTCACGTGGCCAGCGACAAGGCGCGCCGCATCGAGGTGCGTTTCCCGGACCCGGGCGCCAATCCCTACCTCGCCTTTACTGCGCTGCTGATGGCCGGCATAGACGGTATTCAGAACAAGATTCACCCCGGCGATCCTGCCGACAAGAATCTGTATGATCTGCCGCCTGAAGAGGATGCAAAGATCCCGACCGTGTGCTCCAGCCTGGAGCAGGCACTGGAATACCTGGACAAGGATCGCGACTTCCTGACCCGCGGCGGCGTGTTCTCCGACGACTTCATCGATGCATACATCGGGTTGAGAATGGATGAGGTGACCCGGTTCCGCATGACGACACACCCGATAGAGTTCGATATGTATTACAGCATCTAAACCCGGCAGTTATTCGGGATTATCTGCAAACCTGTCCGGAGTGTTCAGGGCGGGCGACAAAACGGGGCGGAAGCCCCGTTTTGTTTTGGAATTGTTTGTCTGTGTCCGGCGCTTGTCCTATACTTGCGCTGTTTTTTCACGGGAAACGAAGATGAAGCCTGGCCGATACCTGTTTGCCGTATTGTGTATCTTTCCGTTGCTGGCCCATGCCGATATCTACAAGTCGGTGGATGAAAATGGGCATGTAACCTATTCCAGCACGCCCCTCAAGGGCGGCAAGAGAATCTACCTGCAGCCGCTGTCGACCATGGTACCGCCGGCCAAAGTGCAGGGACCCGCAGGCTTTCCGAGGGTGGATAGTGAAACGCAGCGGAGTCGGGATGACACACGTCGCAAGATTCTGCAGGACGAATTGAACGCGGAGGAAAAGCAGCTTGCAGCGGCTCAGCAGAATCTCAAGGACGGCGAGGCAAATCCTGAAGTTTTCAAGGGGGCCGACGGCCATACCTATCGCAATGTCGCGAAATTTAACGAGAAGATCAAGCGGTTGAACGACCAGGTGGATCTTCACCAGCAGAATGTCGACGCACTCAAAACAGAGCTTTCGAAGTTGGGCAATGAATAGGGGTATCCGACGACCCGGCGCCGACCCGTCGCTGCCGTGATTCACACCGAATCAAAGCCAGGCAAGAAAGTCATCAATGAATTGCCCGACAGCGCATTAAAGCAAAGCGAATATAAGTTGATATCGCGTCTGGCATGCTTTCTGCTGTGTAATCGGTATGCCTGATTTTCCCCACCTCGCTCTGGAACACCTTGCGACAGCCATTATCCTGCTGGATGAGGAGTCGCGCATTGTGTATATCAACCCGTCTGCAGAGAACCTGTTCGACATCAGCGACAAAAACATGCACGGGCTTCCGCTCCAGCAGGTATTTACCCATACCGAACAACTGGCCAACGCGATACAGCAGGCGGTGCAGAATAACGCCAGCTTTATCGAGCATGATTTGACGCTGGGAACGCACGGGAATGGAAATGGCAAACTGCATTTGCGTTGCGCGGCAACCCCGCTGCAATTGGCCAAACCGTATTTGCTGCTCGAATTTCATCCCATGGACAGACCGCTCAAGCTGGCGCGCGAAGAGCAAATGCTTGACCAGACCCAGGCCAACCGGTTGCTGCTTCGCAACCTGGCGCATGAAATCAAGAACCCGCTCGGCGGTATACGCGGCGCGGCTCAACTGCTCGAACAGGAACTCGAAAAGCCGGGCTTGCGCGAATACACGCAGGTCATCGTGCAGGAAGCGGATCGATTGCGTTCCCTGATGGAAAAACTGCTGGCCCCGCAGAATGCCTCGCACACGAATGCGCTCAACATCCACGAAGTGCTGGAGCGGGTGCGCAGTGTGGTCCTGGCCGAAAGGCCTGAGGGGTTGAAGATAAAACGCGACTACGATATCAGTCTGCCCGCGCTGGTTGGCGACAAGGAACAGCTGATACAGGTCATGCTCAATATCGTCCGCAACGCCGCGCAGGCGATGCACGGCAGCGGTGAGATCGTCTTGCGCACCCGCGTGGCACACCAGGCGACCCTGATCAAACGCCTCCACCGCCAGGCGGTGAGGGTGGAAATTATCGACAACGGACCTGGAATTCCGCCCGCACTGCAGGACAAGATATTCTATCCCCTGGTATCCGGACATGCCGACGGGCATGGCCTGGGATTGACGATCGCCCAGGACTTTGTCAGCCAGCACCACGGCATCATCGAATTTGACAGCGAACCCGGGCGTACGCGCTTTACCGTATTGCTACCCATCCCATGAATAATTAGGCTAACAAGATGAAACCTGTTTGGATTATTGACGACGACCGCTCCATACGCTGGGTGCTGGAAAAATCGCTGACACGCGAGGATATCGAGTTCAGGAGCTTCGCTTCGGCGGACGAAGCGCTCGATGCGCTGGACGAAGGTACGCCTCAGGTTGTGGTAAGCGATATCCGAATGCCAGGCAGTTCAGGGCTGGATTTTCTGCAGACGCTGCACCAGCGCCACCCGCTGATTCCGGTCATCATCATGACCGCGTATTCCGACCTTGAGAGTGCCGTTACAGCGTTCCAGGGCGGCGCATTCGAATATCTGCCCAAACCATTCGACGTCAATCACGCAGTGGAGCTGATCAGGCGTGCACTGGAGCAGAGCTGCCGCAAATCAGGCGAAGCAGAGCCGGTCGAAGCCGATGCTGACATACTCGGCCAGGCGCCCGCAATGCAGGAAGTGTTCCGTGCGATCGGCAGATTGTCGCAGTCCCACGCCACGGTGCTGATCAATGGCGAATCAGGCACCGGCAAGGAACTGGTTGCGAGGGCGCTGCACCGCCATAGCCCGCGTGCCGACAAACCATTCATCGCGATCAACACAGCCGCGATTCCCAAGGACCTGCTTGAGTCGGAATTGTTCGGCCATGAGCGCGGTGCGTTTACCGGCGCGGCGACGACCCGGCGCGGACGCTTCGAGCAGGCAGAAGGCGGCACGTTGTTTCTCGACGAAATCGGCGACATGCCGTCCGACCTTCAGACCCGATTGCTGCGCGTGCTGTCAGACGGAAACTACTACCGCGTCGGCGGGCACCAGCCGATCAAATCGAGCGTGCGCATCATCACCGCCACCCACCAGAATCTGGATGAGCGTGTCAAGCAGGGGCTGTTCCGCGAGGACCTGTTCCACCGCCTGAATGTGATCCGGTTGCGGCTGCCGCCGCTGCGCGAGCGGCGCGAGGACATTCCGCTGCTGGCAAAGTATTTTCTGCAGAAGAGTGCACGCGACCTGGCGGTTGACCAGAAACAGTTCAGCGAGGCGACATTGCAGCATCTGAGTGCGCAGGATTTTCCCGGCAACGTGCGGCAACTTGAAAACCTTTGCCACTGGCTGACCGTGATGACGCCATCGCAAATGGTCGAGATCGCAGACCTGCCGCCGGAGTGGCGCGACCACAAGGCCGGCGGCGAGGCGGAAGGCGGTGACTGGAGCACGGCATTGGCACAGCAGGCCGCACTCGCACTGCAGCGCGGCGATGAGCGCATCATGGACAGCCTGACCTCGCAATTCGAACGCACGCTGATCATACAGGCATTGCATCACACCAACGGAAGACGCATTGAGGCTGCAACCCTGCTCGGGATCGGGCGCAATACGCTGACGCGCAAGATTCAGGAACTGGGTCTGGACAACCAGGAGTGATTCAGCGCTGCAATCGGTCGAGCAGCTTTTCGTGTATCCCGTCGAAGCCGCCGTTGCTCATTACCAGGATGTGGTCGCCGGGCCGCGCGGCAGCGACGATCTTGTCGATTAGCAGTTCCAGCCGGTCTTCAACGACTGCCTTGCCGTCCAGCGGCGCGAGCGCGCTGCGTGCATCCCAGCCGAGGTTGGCGGCATAGCAGAACGCCAGGTCGGCATCCTTCAGGCTGCCGGGCAGCGCTTCCTTCATCATGCCCAGTTTCATCGTGTTGGAGCGCGGTTCAAGCACGGCAAGTATGCGTGCGCTGCCGACCTTGCGGCGAAGTCCTGCGACCGTGGTGTCGATCGCGGTTGGATGGTGGGCGAAGTCGTCATAAACAGTTATGCCGTTGACGACACCGCGAATCTCCATGCGGCGCTTCACGTTCCTGAATTCGCCCAATGCCGCCAGTCCCTGCACGATCGGCACGCCGGCATGGCGCGCGGAGGCGAGCGCGGCGAGCGCATTCTGTCGGTTGTGTTCACCCAGCATGTCCCAGTTAAGCGAGCCCTGCAATTCGCCGCGCAGAGAGACACGGTTGTCGCCATCGATCAGCCAGCCGTCGTTTGTACCGAAGTGCTCGACCGCCGTCCAGCAACCGCGCTGCAGTACCCGGTCCAGCGCGGCTTCGCGGCCGTTGCTGACGATCAATCCGTTGCCGGGTACCGTGCGCACCAGATGATGGAACTGGGTTTCGATCGCTGCGAGATCGGGAAAAATGTCGGCGTGGTCGAACTCGAGATTGTTCAGTATTGCGGTGCGCGGCCGATAGTGAACGAACTTGGAGCGCTTGTCGAAAAAGGCGGTGTCGTATTCATCGGCTTCGATCACAAAGAACGGCGATGCATCTTCAGGCACCGGGTCAGCTGTTGCGCCGAGCCGTGCCGATACGCCGAAATTCTGCGGCACGCCGCCGATCAGAAAACCCGGGTTCAGTCCCGCGTACTCCAGTATCCAGGCCAGCATTGCGCTGGTGGTGGTCTTGCCATGCGTGCCGGCAACGGCCAGCACCCACTTGTTCCGCAGCAGGTTGTCCGCCAGCCATTGCGGCCCGGAAATATAGGGCAGGTTGCGGTTGAGGATGGCTTCCATCAGCGGATTGCCGCGCGACACCACGTTGCCGATCACGTACACATCCGGGTTGAGCGCCAGCTGTTCCTCGCCAAAACCTTCGATCAGCTCGATGCCTTGTTCCTGAAGTTGCGTACTCATCGGCGGGTACACGTTGGCATCGCAACCGGTGACGCGGTAGCCGGCTTGTCTGGCGAGTGCCGCGATGCCGCCCATGAAGGTACCGCAGATCCCCAGGATATGAATCGCCGGGGTTTTACTCATAACCATGTTTGTTCACTCGCCAGGCCGTATCCACATGGAATGCAAGGTGGTTCTTGAATACCACAGCAAAGCGGCCGTTAACAGCGCACCAAAGACAAGGGTAATCCAGGGATAGCTCCCCATCTGGTAGCCGAGAAAAGGCAGGAATGTCAGTGGAACCAGCAGCATGATCCAGGTAATACCAACCACCATGCCGGCCCAGCCGATAAAAACACCCAGTGTTGTTCGCCTGATGACCCTGAGGGCGCCGCATTTCTTGCATTCGGTTGCGTTGGGATCGAGATCAGAAGCGCAGTATTGACATTGCATGATAATTTCCTAAAGTTGATTAAGCGGTATCGCCGCTAGGCATTGCGAAAAATAAAATATACCGCTCCCATCAGACATATTGCCGCGTACAGATAATCAAGCTTCAGCGGCTGGTTCATGTATACCACCGCAAACGGAACGAAGACCGACAGCGTGATGACTTCCTGCAATATCTTCAGCTGTCCGAGGCTAAGAGCGGTATATCCGATGCGGTTTGCCGGGACATGGAACATATATTCGAACAGCGCGATGCCCCAGCTGACCAGTGCTGCAACGTACCAGGGCGAGGCAGCCAGGTGGCCATACCATGCAAACGTCATGAACAGGTTGGATACCGCAAGCATCAGCGCGGTAACCAGCAGCGGATGGGCGATCATGTTCAT
>JAJDNO010000055.1 GCA_022340615.1 Gallionella sp.
CAGAAGCGGTGGCGCAGGTTTTCCGGGAAGGCTTCTGCGAGCTTGTTGATCGACAGGCCGGAGGTGTTGGTCGCGAAGATCGCATGCGCGCCGACGAACGGCGCGACTTTTTTGTACAGGTCGGATTTCCAGTCGATGCGCTCGGCGATCGCCTCGATCACCAGGTCGCAATCGCGCAACTTGTCCAGATGCTGCTCGTAATTCGCTGCCGAAATGAATGCGAGCCGGGACGGACTGGACAGCGGGCTGGGCTCCAGCTTCTTAAGCCCGTCCAGCGCCTTGTTCACGGTGCCGTTTGGATTTCCCTCTTTCGCAGGCAGATCGAACAGCAGCGTCTCGACATTGGCGTTGACCATGTGCGCGGCGATCTGCGCGCCCATCACACCCGCACCGAGCACGGCAACTTTGCGGATCACGAAATTTTGAGTCATTACTTTTCTCCAGTTTTATTCACAGGCCCGGCTCGTCCGATAGCCCGGCATCTTTCCTACCTGCAACCGTCAATTCGAGCCTCATGGAACACAGCTAGGTCAGCAGTACCGACTGACTTACCCGAAAGTAAATCAGTCTGATGTTCAGCTGTTTGCTTTTCTCTGTGTGCTCTGTGCTCTCTGTGGCAAATGTCTTTCGCTTCACTCTTCCGGCGGGACAACCCGGGGTTTGCGGTCATCGCCGACCGCCACATAGGTCAGCGTCGCCTCTGTCACTTTCACGCACATCGGCTTTACCGGGTCGCGCTGCGCAAACACCTCGACTTCGACGGTGATCGAAGTGGTGCCTACCTTGACGATACGGGTATAGAAACTGACCAGGTCGCCAACGAAGATCGGTTGCTTGAACACGAAAGAATTCACTGCGACCGTGGCGACCCGCCCCTTGGCGCGATGCAATGCCGGGATGCTGCCCGCGATGTCGACCTGGCCCATCAGCCAGCCGCCGAAGATGTCCCCGGTGTAATTGGCATTGGCCGGCATAGCCGCGACCCGTATGGTCGGTTCGCGTTGCGGCAGCGTGGTATACGGATGGTCATTCAAGATCAGCGTCCTTCATAAAGTTTTTCGATCTGTTTGGAAAATTGCGACACCACATGGGCGCGCTTGAGCTTAAGCGTGGGCGTCATCATTCCGTTTTCGATACTCCACGGTTCGGTCTGCAGCAAAACGCGGCGTACCTTGGCATAGCCGGGAAATTCCCGTATCTGATTCGAGATGCGCTCCAGCACCCGCTGTTCGATGCGCGAGTCATGCAGCGATTCCGGCATGTCTGGGCGCATGCCGACCTGCCCGGCCAGTTCCTTCCATTTGTCCGGATTCACCACGGCCAGCACAATCAGCACCGGACGACCTTCGCCATACACCATCACCTGGTCGAACAGGTTGTCGCGCATGATTGCCTCTTCCATGTCTGCCGGCGGCACTTTCTCGCCATTGGACATCACGATGATTTCCTTCAGCCGGCCGGTGATGGTGACATGACCGGTCGGTCCGATGCTGGCAGTGTCGCCTGTATTCAGCCAGCCGTCCGGGGCTATCATCGCGGCAGTCGCCTCGGGATTGTTCCAGTAGCCCAGCATGTTGCACGGTCCCTTCACCAGCAGCGCATTCTGCTCGCCGATGCGTATCTGTATGCCTTCCAGCGGCGGCCCCACGGTGGAAGGACGATTGTCCTCGACGCGGTTGACGCACACCACGGGGCTGGTCTCGGTCATGCCGTATCCCTGCACCAGCGGCAAACCCAGCGCGATGAACAAACGCGACACCTTGGGTGGCAGTGCGGCGCCGCCGCTGACGGAAAGGCGCAGCCGTCCGCCCAGCCTGTCCATCACCTTGTTCGCGACAATTTTCCTGAGCAGCGGCCACAGCAGCAATTTTGCTTTCCACGGCGCGCGACCCTGCTGGTGTTCGAAGCGGTCCCAACCGACATCCACGGTCAGCGTAAACAGCTTGTGCCTGAGCGGCGGTCCTTCCTCCAGCTTGGCGTGGATTGCGTTGTAGATGCGCTCGTAGATGCGCGGCACCGAGGCCAGCACGGTGGGACGGATGATTTTCAGGTCGTCGGCCAGCAGCGGTATGGAGCGGGCGTATCCGACCGACGCGCCGGCCATCATCGCCATGTAATAACCGGCTGTGCGCTCGAAGGTATGCGACAACGGCAGGAAAGACAGGAAGATGTCGCTGTTGTCCAGCCCTTCCTTGAACGTGATCAGCGATGCATACGCGTTGTACACGATGTTGTGGTGCGACAGCATCACGCCCTTGGGTTTACCGGTAGTCCCCGAGGTATAAATTATGGTTGCCAGTTCGTCGCGATTGCGCGGATGCTCCGGCTGCAGAGCCGCTTCGGCGGGCAGCCATTCCCCGGAGTTAACCAGGCGCGGTTCGTCTCCCGCCGCGATCTTGTCCAGGCTGACCATGCGCTGCACGCAGCCGAGCTGTTCGCGCACGCTGCGCATTGCCTGCCATTGCTCGTCGGTCTCAAACAGCAGCACCCTGGCTTCAGCATTGTTGATGATGTAGGCCGCATTGTCCGCGCGGTCCACGGTATACAGCGGCACAACGACCAGACCCAGCGACATCGCCGCCTGCTCGAACATCACCCACTCCGGACAGTTGCGCAGCATCAATGCGACGCGGTCTCCCGGCGCAAGATTCTCGCGCAGCAGCGCCGCCTGCCAGCGCGCCACCTGGTCGCGCATCTGTGCCCAGCTCAGGTCCAGCCAGGTTTCCCGCCGGACATCGAAATATCGGTAAGCAAGGGAGTCCGGGTTGTGTTTCACCCGTTCGAGAAACAGGCCGTGCAGCGTGACCGCTTGTTCAGGCTTGATGTATTGGTCGATACGGCCCGGCATGTCCGCCCTTTCAATCCAGAAACAGGTCGCGAAAGAGCGGCGTCCCGGTTTCGACCGCATAGGGCTCAAAATCCTCAACGCCCGCTTCGCGCAACACATTTTCGTCGATGAAAAAATTTCCGCTGCAGCTGCGGCTGTCGCGCATCAGGATCGCATGCGCTGCATCCGCCATGATGGCCGGTTTGCGCGAAGCGCGCAGCACCGCTTCGGGGAAATTGAACTGGATTGCCGCCGTTGCGATGGTGGTGCGCGGCCACAGGCAATTGATCGCGATACCGTCGTCCGAAAACTCGCGCGCCATGCCGAGCGTGCACATGCTCATTCCGTATTTGGACATGGTGTAAGCGACATGCGGCGCAAACCATTTTGCATCCATGTTCAGCGGCGGCGACAGCGTCAGAATATGCGGATTGGCGGATTTTTTCAGGTGCGGCATGCAGGCCTGGGAAGCGAGAAAGGTCGCGCGCATGTTCACGTCCCACATCAGGTCGAGTCTGCGGGCGGGCGTTTCCAGGGTGGGCGTCAGGTTGATCGCGCTGGCGTTGTTGACCAGCACGTCGATGCCGCCGAAGCGCTGCACGGCCTGCTCGACTGCGTCCCTGATCGCCGCGTCGTCGCGGACATCCAGCTGGATCGCCAGCGCCATGCCGCCTGACCGCTGCACCTCGTCGGCCACGGTGTGGATGGTGCCGGGGAGTTTGGGATGCGGCTCGGATGTCTTTCCGGTGATCACCAGGTTTGCGCCGTCGCGAGCGCAACGCAGCGCGATCTCGCGCCCGATACCCCGGCTCGATCCGGTGATGAATATCGTCTTGCCGCGCAGGTTGTTCATTATTCCGGCTCCGTTTCTACTGAACCGCGGCCCGCAAATGTTCCGGGGCAAAATCATCGACCATTATGACCTTGCGGCGCAGCGCATAGTCGCGCTCCAGTTGCAAAGCCTGTTCCGCACTGATCAGACCCTGGTCGCGCGCTTCGGCAATGCGCAATAATTCTTCCAGTGCCTTCAGCTTGCCTTCCTTGCGCGCCTGCTGCAGCTTGAGCTGCAACGGTTCGCAGGCCAGCGTGCTGGCCAGCGCCGCTTCCAGTGCGCCGATTGCATCCTGTTCGTCGTCGGGAATAAAGATGCCCGATGTCAAACGATCCCGCGCTGCGCCGGGCTGCATCAGCAGTGTTGAAATACGGTGTCCTAATTGGTCGGATGGCGGTGCAAGGTTGCGCCCCAGCGGGAATACCAGCGCGCCGATCAGCTGGCGCATCAATGCATTCGGGAAATTCCGGATCACACCGTCGAATGCCTGCTGGATCTGGAACAGCGAATCCTGCATCGCCCAGTCCAGCAGCGGCAGATCCTCAACAGGCCTTCCTTCGTCCTCGAAGCGCTTCAATGTCGCCGAGCACAGATACAACTGGCTCAGCACATCGCCCAGCCGGGCGGAGATTTTTTCGCGACGCTTCAGCGCACCGCCCAGAACGGCCATCGCAATATCCGCGCTGAGCGCAAACGCGGCGGAAAAGCGCGTCAGCTGCTGGTAGTAACGCCGGGTTTCCGCACCGTGCGGCGTTGACATACCGTGCCCGCCGGTCAGCCCGAAAACCAGGCTGCGTGCGGCATTGCTCAATGCAAACGTGAGATGGCCGAACAGAGCGTCGTCGAACTGGCGCAGTGCACGGTTGCGGTCGTGGTCGTTGACCGCGGCGATTTCCTTCAGCACGTAGGGATGCGAGCGTATCGCGCCCTGGCCGAAGATCATCAGCGTGCGGGTCAGGATGTTCGCGCCTTCCACGGTGATCGCGACCGGCATCTGCTGGTAGAAGCGCCCCAGGTAGTTGTCCGGCCCGAGGCTGATGCCCTTGCCGCCATGCACATCCATCGCGTCGTTGATCACCTCGCGGCAGCGCTCGGTGGAGTGATATTTGATGATCGCCGAAATCACCGACGGCTTTTCGCCCAGATCGACCGCCAGCGCGGTAAAGCGGCGCGCCGCCTCGATCATGTAGGTGTGCGCGCCGATGCGCGCCAGCGGTTCTTCCACGCCCTCGAATTTGCCGATCGGCATCTTGAACTGTTTGCGCACCCGGGTGTATGCACCGCTGGCGCGCGCGACCAGTTTCATTCCGCCGATGCTGCTGGCAGGCAACGAAATCGAACGGCCGGCCGCCAGACATTCCATCAGCATGCGCCATCCCTGGCCCACCCGCGACGTGCCGCCGATGATGTAATCCATCGGGATGAACACGTCCCTGCCCTGCGTTGGGCCGTTCAGGAAGGCGATATTCAACGGGAAGTGGCGGCGACCGATCTGCACGCCAGGCGTTTCGGTCGGAATCAGCGCGAGTGTGATACCGAGGCTGGTTTCGCCACCGAGCAGGTGCTCAGGGTCATACAGTTTGAACGCCAGCCCGAGCAGAGTGGCGGCCGGCGCCAGCGTAATATAGCGTTTCTCCCAGGTCAGGCGGATACCCAACACATCCTGCTGGCCGCCGAATTCGCCGTGGCAGACGATGCCGTAATCGGGAATCGCGCCGGCATCCGATCCGGCGAACGGCCCGGTCAGCGCGAAGCACGGCACTTCCAGCCCCTTTGCGAGCCGATGCAGGTATTTTTCCTTTTGTTCTTCCGTGCCATAGTGCAGCAACAGCTCGGCTGGTCCGAGCGAATTCGGCACCATCACCGTCACCGCTGCAGTGCCGCTGCGCGAACCGACCTTGCTCACCACGGCCGAATGCGCCTGCGCTGAAAATTCCAGCCCGCCGTAACGCTTCGGGATGATCATCCCGAAAAAGCCCTTTTCCTTGATGAATTGCCAGACTTCGGGAGGCAGGTCGGCGCGATTGTGCGTGATGTCCCAGTCGTCCAGCATCGCACACAGCTGCTCGACTTCGTTGTCCAGGAAGGCCTGTTCCCGCTCGCTCACGCCGCACTTCGGGAAAGCCAGCAGCCTGCCCCAGTCCGGATTGCCGCCGAACAGTTCGCCATCCCACCATACCGTGCCGGCATCGATCGCTTCCTGTTCGGTGGCGGAAATTTGCGGCAGGACCTTGCGGAAGATTCTGAATACCGCCGCGCTGACCACATTGCGGCGGATATACGGGATGCCGAAGAACACGATGAACAAAACCAGCGCGGCGCCGATCACGATCAGCACGTTGTCCGAGAAGCGCGCCATGATTGCGATCACCGGCACCACCACCATGATCGCGAGCACCCAGCTGGTGATCGAAGCCCGGAAAAATGCC
>JAJDNO010000068.1 GCA_022340615.1 Gallionella sp.
CGCCGAGCAGATCGAGCACTTCGCGGTTCTTCGCGAACATCAGCACGTGAATTTGTGCTTCCGGGTATTGCTGCTTCAGGCGCATGAACATCGGGTGCGCCAGCACCAGGCTGCCCATTTCGGACAGCAGGATGACCAGGATGTTTTTCGGCGGCGTGCCGTCCGGCTCGTTCGACACGATACGGTTCACCGCAGACAGCAAGGCGCAGATCGGCACTCCCGCATACCGGTCGACCGCGCGCTGAAGCTTTATATTCATCTTGTGATGTTCATCTGGATGTTTTCGCCGGTGATTTTAACTGTGGTCTGGTGGGCAAACGCTGAAAGGATTGCCCCGTGGAAAGGATGTTGTCCCTGTTTGATCTGTCTGGCACAGCGCACCAGCAACAGGCAAATTATCCGGGATTTCATATTGCCAGGCAACCGACATGCTTTGTCCATGCGCGCCACGGCCTCCTGGTCACGGTTTATGGTTAGCGCCGGGGCAATGCTACAATTCCGGCCCTTCAATATGTCCAGGGCATCACGATGTACACACTGATTTGCGGTTCCATGGCTTACGACACCATCATGGTGTTCAAGGACCAATTCAAGAAACATATCCTGCCCGAGCAGATCCACATCCTGAATGTCGCATTTCTGGTGCCGGAGATGCGCCGCGAATACGGCGGCTGCGCGGGCAACATCGCATACAACCTGAAGATGCTGGGCGGCAACCCGCTGATCATGGCGACGGTGGGCGACGATTTCGGGCCTTATGCGTCGCGCCTCGACAATCTCGCCCTGGCGCAAACCCATATCCGCCATGTCGCAGACCATTTCACCGGCCAGGCCTTCATTACCACCGATCTCGACGACAACCAGATCACCGCGTTCCATCCGGGCGCGATGAATCAATCGCATCTGAACAGCGTCTCCGCAGCGAAGGACGTCTCTCTGGGCATCGTTTCACCGGACGGGCGCGAGGGCATGCTCCAGCACGCGCTGGAATTTTCCGACCTGGGCATTCCGTTTATATTTGATCCGGGCCAGGGCATGCCGATGTTCTCGGGTGCGGAACTGCTGGAATTTGTCGAACAGGCCAGTTACGTCACGGTAAACGATTACGAAGCCAGACTGCTGCAGGACAAAACCGGCAAGACGCTGGACGACATCGCGCAGCGCGTGAAAGCGCTGATCGTCACGCTGGGTGCGGACGGTTCGCTGATCTATGCCGATGGAAAGCAGATTGCGATACCCACCCCGAAACCAAAAGCGATCGTCGATCCGACCGGCTGCGGCGATGCCTATCGCGCAGGTTTGCTGTATGGCATACAGGCGGGCTGGGAATGGGAGGCCACCGGTCGCCTCGCCTCGCTGATGGGTTCGCTGAAGATCGCCAATCGCGGCGGGCAGAATCACCGCTATACGCGCGCCGAACTGGCGGGGTTGTACGAACAGCACTTCGGCAGCGCGATCGAACTGTAATGATGTCGATCTGGGGCACTGTTGCATCAGCAATCCGGGATGCAACGCACCGCCCCTTTGCAGTACTTGCCGCGACACCAGTCGGCGGCGGCAGCATAAACGAAGCGTACCAGCTGGATGGAACGGACGGGGCACGCTATTTTCTCAAGCTAAACGAATCCCGGCATCTGCCCATGTTTGTTGCCGAGGCGGAAGGTCTCGACGCGATTGCTGCGACGAAAACGGTGCGCGTACCGCGTCCCATCGTTCACGGCAGTGCCGGGGGGCAGAGCTATCTGGTGCTGGAGCACCTCGAACTGTCATCGCGCGGCGATGCAATGCAGCTCGGTGAAAAGCTGGCCGCGCTGCATCGCGTTGAAGCGAAACATTTCGGGTTTGCGGCTGACAACTTCATCGGCACCACCCCGCAACCGAATTCATGGACCAAAGACTGGGTGACTTTCTGGCGCGAGCAACGCCTCGATTTCCAGCTGCGTCTCGCCGAACAGAACGGCTACAACGGACAACTGCAGCACCTCGGCGAAAGGCTGATGGAAGCGCTGCCTTCCTTCTTTACCGGCTACACTCCACGGCCTTCTTTGCTGCACGGCGACCTGTGGAGCGGCAACCATGCCTTTCTTGCGGACGGCACGCCGACGATCTTCGATCCCGCAGCCTATTACGGCGACCGCGAATGCGACCTCGCGATGACGGAACTGTTCGGGGGCTACCCTGCGGATTTCCATGCCGCCTACCGCACCGCGTATCCGCTGGATGCGGGCTATGCCACGCGCCGAATGCTGTACAACCTGTACCACATCCTCAACCATGCCAATCTGTTCGGCGGCGGTTATGCAAGTCAGGCCGAGCAGATGATGCAACGGTTGCTTGCCGAGATCCGCTGATCACCAGTGTTTGGCGACCGGGTTATTGCAATTCACCTGGAACAGTTGCCGGTCTTCCAGCCGTATCGCCGTCATCGGGCCACCCCACAGGCAGCCGGTATCCAGCGCGATCACATTGGGCGTGAGCTTCAATCCCAATGCCGACCAGTGGCCGAAGATCACCGTTGATTCGGCACTGGCTCGTTTCGGAATGTCGAACCACGGCTGATAGCCCGCGGGAATTTTCTCCACCTCGCCCTTGAACCTGAATTCCATCCCGCCGGCTGTTGTGCAGATGCGCAGCCTGGTAAAGGCATTGACGATCACGCGCAGGCGCTTGTATCCGGCCAGACTGTCATCCCAGTGGTCCGGCGTATTGCCGTACATGCGCTTCATGAATACCGCGTAGTCATCCCCGCGCAGCGCCGCTTCGGCTTCATGGGCGAGACCTGCGGCCTGAGCCACGCTCCATTGCGGCAACAATCCGGCGTGAACCAGCACGTAGCCGTCCTGCGCGTGCAGCAGGCGTTGGTTGCGCAACCAGTGCAGCAGTTCGTCGCGGTCCGGCGCGTCGAGTATGCTGTCCAGCGTGTCGGTGCGATGCAGTTCGGCAGCACCTTCCGAGACGGCGAGCAGGTGCAGGTCGTGATTGCCCAACACGGTGATTGCGCTATCGCCGAGCGACCTGACCAGACGCAGCACTTCCAGCGAGCCCGGACCGCGGTTCACCAGATCGCCGACCAGCCAGAGCCTGTCCGTCGCCTGATCGAAATTTATACGATCGAGCAACTGCACCAGCTCTGCATGGCAGCCCTGAATGTCGCCTACCGCGTAAATCGCCATCTTATCTTCCTGCCCAGTGATCTTATAAACAGCCTATCAGATATTCGTGCTTATCCGGTCAAGCCATCCATGTTTTTGCGCGTTGCGGTACATTGTCGCAGCGCCTTGTTGCCGGCCGCAGCAAGCCGGATGGGGTGTTTTCTGCTAAAGTGCGCGCCATGAATCTTACCAGTGCCCAGCTCTATTTGCGCCTCCTCGGCTATGTCAAACCCTATTGGCGCACTTTTGCATTATCCATAATCGCGATGGCAATCACAGCAGCAACCGAACCGCTTTTGCCGGCTTTGCTGAAGCCCATGCTGGACGGCACCTTTGTCCACAAGGACAATACCGTGATCACATTTGCGCCGCTGATCATCCTGCTGATCTTTTTCGTGCGCGGCGTCTCGTCGTTTGTCGGCACTTATGCGATCGGCTGGGTCGGCAACAAGGTTGTGATGGACCTGCGCGACATGATGTTCCACAAACTGCTGACACTACCCACCCGGTTTTATGACGATCACGCGACCGGCAACCTGATCTCCAAGCTGATATTCGACGTGACGCAGGTGACTGCAGCAGCCACCAGCATCGTGACCGTTTCGGTCAGGGATTCCATCATCATCGTCGGGCTGCTCGGCTGGCTGTTCTATCTGAACTGGAAGCTCACGCTGCTCAGTCTGATAATGCTGCCGATCATTGCGTTCATCCTGAAAATCATCAACGCCCGGCTGCGCGACGCCAGCCGCAATTCGCAGCTGGCGATGGGCGATATCACCCAGGTGATCGAGGAAAGCGTTGCCGCGCACAAGGTGGTCAAGCTGTTCGGCGGCCAGCAGTACGAGAATGACCGGTTCAACGACAAGTCCAACTGGGTGCGCCGCTACATCATGAAGCAGACGATGGCCGCGGCGGCCAATGTGCCGCTGGTACAGATGATCGCCGCGATGGCCCTCGCGGTCATCGTCTATCTCGCCACGGTGCAATCGCGCAGCGACGAGACCACCGTCGGCGGATTCCTTTCGTTTATTGCAGCCATGCTGATGCTGACCGCCCCGATCAAACGCCTTACCGGCGTGAGCCAATACCTGCAGGCCGGGCTGGCGGCGTCGGAAAGCATATTCGGCCTGATCGATACGCCCGGTGAAATCGATACCGGCAGGATTGCGCTGGGACGCGCCAGCGGCCGGATAGCGTTCGAGCATGTCAGCCTGTCCTACAACGAGGATGACCGGCTGGCGCTTAATGACATCTGCCTCGAAATTCCCGCTGGACAGGCCGTCGCGCTGGTGGGCGCATCCGGCAGCG
>JAJDNO010000069.1 GCA_022340615.1 Gallionella sp.
CGCCCAGCACCAGGCTGGCGGTGGAAACGATGCCGTCATTTGCGCCAAGCACCGCCGCGCGCAGCCAGCCGATCCGATGAGTCCTGTGTGTTTCGACGTGTCTCATGCTGGCATTCTATAAGCATCAGAACGGCCCTGCCCGATTTTATACAATCCGTTTTCCGGAATCACACACCCGCTGCACGCTACTATTCCTGCGCAGTTCTTCGTGTGCAAACCACAGGTTGGTGCAGTGCACTTCCGACGGTGCGAAGCTGTCCATCCGCAAAGTTAATCCGCCTCTTCTATTGCGTCATGCTTCGAATCTATTTGCCGTCCGCATCTGTTTCTTTTTCGCATTAATCATTCCGGAATGACCTGCGCAAGATACACACCACCTCATCTTCGAGGATACTTAATTCGATAATTAATCAGCGGTTATGCGATGACCGGCCATCGGAAATAATAACCTTTCATCGAGTATGGTTTGCATTAGCCGGAGCAACCCAACAAACTCTCCCAACTTGGCAAACTTTCCGGGAGGGAAGGACGCAAAGTCACCGGCCTGATGGGGACCAAGGCAGCGGGACTGCGGCACGAATCTTCGTTCGTGTGCATAAACTGCTTACCAGTACATCTGCAACGCCAATGTGCTCAGACAACAATTTGCACAGATGAATTGCATTGTGGTTTCTTGATGGATCGCATGGATATAAGGGGGATAACATGAGGATTTTCAGAACATATAAGCTGGCCTTGATTGCAATCATTGGCCTTTTGCTTTCAGGATGTGCGCAGATAGCAGTTACCGGCTCTGCCGATGTTGATAAAGCGGCCTTCGGCGCCAGGAAGAAATTCGCTGTCGTGTCCATTGCCTCGATCAAAAACTTCAAGGGGGATCAAGGTCTCGGACAGATGTTTACAAAGAACAAGAATATTCCGGGAATGAATACACAGCCGGTCATCAACAAGCTGGATCAAAAGATTATCCATACTCTTTCCAGCAGCAAATACATTACCCTGCTGCCCGAACATAAAGTGCTGTCAAGCCGCGCATACAGGCATACCGCGGAAGATGACCGGACAATGAAAGTATTATTCATGACCGAGACCATGGATGTGGCAAACCACTACAAATATTTTTCGGACAAGGAAAAATATGCGAGGCTGGCCAGGGAACTGCATGTGGACGGGGTTATCGGCATTACGATGACCTTTATAATTTCCTCCGGCAAGGGTTATGTCTCCGTCATGGGCTTAAGCCTGGGCAAGAAAAGCTATAGTGCCGAGGCCTCAATAACCGCGATCGCCTACAACAAAAAGGGCGAGGTTATCTGGAAGGACTCCACGCTCAAGGAGGCCGAGCCGGGCGACACCAAGGCCATCGTTCTGATTGACACCACAGACATTACCGACACGGATTTCGTGAAATTCCATCCATCTGCTGTTGATATTGGCGGCAAGGCAGTGGATGTATTGCTTGCCAGATTTGACGACACGATGGCCGGCAAAAAAACCAGCATGTTCCAGAGCGTAAAATAATCGGAGGGAAAGCGCCATGAACAAACTGCTTGTTTATCCAGGCGAGCGCACGCTCGGCACTATAACGCTGGGAATTGGGCTGCTGATCTGGCTGGGCCTGATCGTTGGCACCTTCGGTGGTGCATTGATCGGGCTTGCAATCGGCTTCGTGTTGTATCTGTTCGCTCAATCTGCGCTTATCGCACACATCAAGGGAAATGGAGTGGAGTTGTCAGAAGATCAGTTCCCCGATTTGCACAAGCAATTTACCGCCTGTTGCGATCGACTGCAGATGAAAACGCATCCACAGGCCTATATCCTGAATGGAAATGGTGGCCTCAATGCGTTTGCGACCAAGTTCCTCGGAACACAGTTCGTCGTTCTGATGTCGGACGTAGTTGATGCGATGAACAAACACGCCGACGGCGTTCGCTTCTATATCGGACACGAGCTCGGGCACTTGCGCATGAAACACCTGAGCGGCCACCTGTTGCGATGGCCAGCGCTATGGCTACCGCTACTTGGCGCTGCCTATTCCCGCGCCCGGGAGAGCACGTGCGATCGCCACGGGCTTGCCTGCAGCGGCTCGCCCGAAGGTGCCGCACGTTCGCTGGCCGCGCTATCGGCCGGTGCCGAGCGCTGGGAACATCTCGATGTCGCATCCTATCTCCGCCAAACAAAACATTCGTCGGGTTTCTGGATGTCCTTCCACGAACTTACCGCCGGTTACCCATGGCTGACCAAGCGCGCAGCCCGGGTGATGGATGCCAGCAAGCCAATGCCACGGCGCAATCCCCTGGCTTATCTCCTGGCGATGTTCGTTCCATACGCAGGTCGATTGGGTGCGGGCTTTGGATTTCTGGTCCTGGTGTACATTGTGGCGATAATGGCTGCTGTGGCCATTCCGGCGTACCACGACTACACGGTCAAGGCCAAGGTCGGCGCAGCTGTCATCGATTCGCTACCCGCGCGCACGGCACTCGGCAACTACTACCAATCCAACCAGAAGATTCCAGAATCACTGAATGTTGCCGGCATTCCATCGCAATTGGCCGATGGCAATCGGCTGTCGCTCGACACCAAGCATATGGTGCTAACTGTTATCACCAAGCAGGGCGAACTTGTCTTCACGCCCACTGTTGACGAAGCGGGTCGTATTGCCTGGGGCTGTAAAAATGGTGCAGGCCTGAAACCTACGCAGCTTCCGCCATCCTGCCGCAACAGCGGGAACTGATACGGGTCGATGTGCGATAAAGCTGCATAGCGCATGCGAATTCAGACGCTGACCGTCTCTTTGGGTCGAAAGCGGACAGTCAAGCAAGTGAAATAGCTGTCTCCAAATGCCCGGATTCATCGCTCCGGGCGCGCCGCATTCCTTAGAACCCTTGTTTGACATGGGTCTCAACCATATTCATCATGACAACCAGGAAAATAAATCCGGGCGCCTGAACCTTCCGGAAGAGAAGGTGATCTTCCGGCAATCAAAACATCTGGAAACATTAAAGAAATAAGGATTGATTGAGCTCACGAATCAGTTGTATGAGAAAATTACCAGTATGGATGCACACGGATAATTATCGACAACTCGGATCAGTAGATGTTGGCGCGCACATGGCGCGGCTCAAGCAGAAATAGCAAACCGCTGGCGAGGAACACATAACAAGTTGCAAAAGTTGCGCTTTCGCAGAGTAGCAGCGGCCAGGCCAATCCGATTCAAACGGGATGACTGGATTCCAGTCGGAATCATCGTCCTGATGAAGCATGAGGTCACCATGTCCCAGTTGCCCGATTCGGGATCTATGAACGGCAGGAAATTCCTGCGCAGACTGCGCTGGCTGATCATTTACGCCTGGAACATTCCGCCGATATTCGGCCTGGGTTTTATCCTGTTGATCCGCGAATTGTCCACGAAACAGCTGATCGGCATTCTGACAACTCCGCTTGAACCTGCCTACATTCTGTTCTGGTCTGTCTTTTCTGCCTTGTTTCTGCCGCGGCTTATGCGGCCCCTGGCCGGCTGGCTTGACGGCACACCGGGATTCACCCCGGCAGCCGCACAGCGGTCGGTGCGCCGTTTCCCGCTGGCATTCTGGGGCGCATTCCTTATCTATCTGTTCGCAGCGCCGGCATCGGTGATTATCGCAGCCGAACGCTACACCGACTTCGTCGCGTCGCCCTATGACTGGTTCCGCATCGAACTCGTTGCATTGATCGTTTCCATCATAGTTGGCCTGCCGATATTCTTCCTGATCTTCGACCTGTTCGGCAGGGCAATGGGGTCAATGAAACTCCGGCGCCCCATCTTCAGGATACGCACCAAGGTGTTCCTGATCGGCGCGCTGGTGCCGCTGCTGATTGACACCATGCTGGTGCAGTACTACTGGACCCGCACCGGTTATTTCAACTATGAAACCTTCGTTGTATGGCTGGTGCTCGAGCTGATCGCAATCGCCGGCAGCCTTATCTTCGCCCACAGCTTTGCACAATCGCTGATGCCGCTCCAGACGCTGATTGATGTCAACCACCCCTTGCCTGAAGGACGTATTGCGGAGCTGCGCGCCAGTTCCACAGACGAAATAGGCGTGCTCACGGCCGACTACCGGGTGTTGCTGGAAAAGCAGTGGCTGCAGGGAGAAATGCTGGAACTCAACAACCGCTTGCTGCGTTCTGCGGGGGGCGACGTGGGAACCGCCGCGGTTTTCCAGCAGGTGGTGGAACTTTGCCGCCAGGTTGCCAATGCCGCGCAGGCCTTCGTGCTGGTGTACGACCAGGAAGCAAATGAACTGGTCGGCGTGATCCAGACCGGATCCGACTACCGCCCGGAAGGGCATTATCGTCTGACGCTGGACGAGACATCGCTTGCCGTCTGGGTCTTCAATCACCGCAAGGCCGTTGCAGTCGAGGATTGCCGCATTGATGAGCGGGTGAGCCAGAACATGAGGGCGCATTTCGACATACGCTCGGCGATCGCCGTGCCTATGATGCTGGACGGCAACGTGATGGGCGTGCTGATGGCGGTTGCGCATCACGAGCCGCAGGCATATACGAACCGCGATATTGTATTTGTCGAAGGACTCGCCCGCGAAGCGGCCTATGCGCTGAACGCCCAGATGCTCCGCGAGGCCCGCCTCCGCGCCGAGAAATTCTATCTCGAGCAGCAGGAATTGTTCGGCCTGCTGCTCAACTCCACTGCCGAAGGCATCTACGGCGTAGATATGCAGGGCATCTGCAACTTCGTCAATCCGGCCTGCCTGCATATGCTGGGATACGACCGCCCGGAAGACCTGATCGGCAAGCAGGTGCATTCACTGATACATCATACCCATCCGGATGGCAGGAACTATCCGGCCGAAGAATGCGACGTCAGGCTGGCGACCATAAACGGGAAGTCTGCCCACGGCGAAGATGATGTTCACTGGCGTGCCGATGGCAGCAGCTTCCCGGTTGAGTACTGGTCACATCCGATCTATCGCAATGGCGAAGTCGCTGGAGCAGTGGTGACCTTTGTGGATATCACCGGCCGCAAGCAGGCCGAAGCCGAGTTGCGCATTGCCGCTACCGCCTTCAACTCGCAGGAAAGCATGATGATCACAGATGCGCATGGCGTGATCTTGCGTGTCAACAACGCATTCACCAAAAGCACCGGCTATAGCGCCGGGGAACTCGTGGGCCAGACACCGCGCATTCTGAAGTCCGGCCGCCACGACGCGGATTTCTATCGGAAAATGTGGGAATCTATTGCCCGAACCGGAACATGGCAGGGAGAAATCTGGGATCGGCGCAAGAACGGCGAGGTCTACCCGAAATGGCTCACCATTTCCGCGGTCAAGCGGGATGACGGGATCATCACCCATTACGTCGGATCGCATTTCGACATTACCGAACGCAAGGCGGCAGAAGAAAAAGTCCACCATCTGGCTTTCTACGATCCGCTCACGGACCTGCCCAATCGCCGCCTGCTCACAGACCGGATGCGGCAGGCCCTCGCAACCAGCGCGCGCACGATGCGGCAAGGCGCACTGCTGATTATCGACCTGGACAACTTCAAGGCCCTCAATGACACCCTTGGTCATGATTTCGGGGACGCGCTGCTGAGACAGGTCGCTCTTCGTCTTGAGCCCTGCGTGCGGGAAGGCGACACAGTGGCACGTCTGGGTGGAGACGAATTCGTGGTCGTGCTGGAGAACCTGAGTGCGCAGGCCGTTGAGGCGGCGACTCAGGTGGAAACTATCGGCGAAAAAATCCTGGCCGCCATCAACCAGCTTTACAAACTCGGATCACTCGATCCCGAAATTACAGGCAGGTGGTGGCGCTCCACAACCAGTATTGGCGCCACGCTCTTCATCGGACACCAGGCGTCGTTCGATGAACTGATGAAGCAGGCCGACATCGCGATGTACCAGGCCAAGAAAGCCGGACGCAACACACTGCGCTTCTTCGATCCGCTCATGCAGGAAGCCATCAACGAACGCGTATCGCTGGAGAGCGATCTGCGCAAGGCACTTGAGCAGCATCAATTCCAGTTGCACTACCAGATCCAGGTGGATAGTTCGGGTCGCCCGCTGGGAGCGGAGGCATTGATACGCTGGGATCACCCGGAGCGCGGCATGGTTTCCCCGGACCTTTTCATTCCTTTGGCCGAGGAAACCGGGTTGATACAGCCCGTCGGACAATGGGTGATGGAGACAGCTTGCGCCCAGCTCAAGGCATGGCAACAGGATCCAGACACCCGCAACCTGGTGCTGGCGGTCAATGTCAGCGCCAAACAATTTCATCAGGACGATTTCGCGACTCAGGTTAAGGAGATACTCCAGCGCCATGCCATCAAACCGATGCATCTCAAGCTGGAGCTCACCGAAAGCCTGTTGCTGAACAATGTCGAAGACACCATTGCCACCATGAGCGCCATGAAGGAAGCCGGCATCCAGTTTTCCATGGATGACTTCGGCACCGGTTACTCCTCGTTGCAATACCTGATGCGCCTGCCGCTGGACCAGCTCAAGATCGATATATCGTTCGTCAGTGGCCTGGGCATCGTCAAAGGTTCCAACTCGATCGTACAGACCATCATCGCGATGGCGAAAAGCCTGAGGCTTGACGTGATTGCCGAAGGGGTGGAGACGGAGGAGCAACTGGAAATCCTCGCCTTCTATGGCTGCCTGCATTACCAGGGCTATCTGTTCAGCAAACCGGTCCCGATTGAACAGTTTGAAGCATTATTGAAGCGGGGTTGAAGAACGGCCTGGCATATTCCCAACGACCGGGACGTGTCGATAGCAAAACCAGCAGAAGGACAGTAATCGCAAAACATCAAATCAGATCTTAAGGACTGCAAGGATCTGAAAGCGTCAGGTCTACTCCGGCAAGCGAGAAACATGCATTGCCCTGGCCACAGCTTCCCTGGTCAGATGCGGCGCGAACATTTCGATGAAATCGTAAGTGTAGCCGCGCAGATATTCGTTTTTGCGTATCGCCACGCGTGTGGTGCTGGGCTTGAACAGGTGTGCTGCATCCAGCATGCGCAGATGTTTGTCGCGTTCGGGAATGAAGGCCATCTTCGCCAGTATACCCACCCCCAATCCCATTTCCACATAGGTCTTGATGACGTCCGCGTCGATGGCCGTTAGCGCGATGTTGGGCTGGATGTTTCCGTCCCTGAACGCCGCGTTGATCTTGCTGCGACCTGCGAACGCGAAATCGTAGGTAATGATCGGGTATTGCGCAATCTTCGCCAGTGTCAGTTTTTTTTCTGCGAGGATCGGGTGCCCGGGCGGCGCGATGACGCAATGATTCCATTCGTAGCAGGGAAGCGTGACGAGCTCGTCATACAGCGCCAGGCTTTCGGTGGCGATGCCGATGTCGGCATCGCCGCTCAGCACCTGTTCCGCGATCTGTGTCGGGCTGCCCTGATGCAGGCCCAGCTTCACGCCGGGATAGCGTTTGGTGAATTGCCTGACAGTGGGGGGCAAGGCATAGCGTGCCTGAGTGTGCGTGGTCGCGATCGTCAGGCTGCCGCTGTCCTGCGAGCGGAACTCCTCGGCTACCTGCTTGAGATTCTCCGCATCGTGCAGGATGCGCTGGGCGATTTCGAGAACAGCCTTGCCCGGCTCGGTGATTGCGACGATGCGCTTTCCGTTGCGCACGAATATCTCGATACCCAGCTCATCTTCCAGCAACCTGATCTGTTTGCTGACGCCCGGCTGCGAGGTAAACAGCGCAGCTGCGGCATCGGAAATCTTCAGTCCCTGGCGCACAATCTCATTCAAAAATCGCAATTGCTGCAAATTCATGATGACGAATGCTTATATTTATTGGTTATAAGATACTAACATAAAAGTATTTAAGAATATAAAGAGTACGCCGTAGAATCCGCTCACAAATTCTGAAGGGCCGTAAGCGAATGGATGGAATGTACAAATTAATCCGCCCTTGCGGCCGCCATGTAGCGGGTCGGGTTCGATGCGTTTGCGACACGCCCGGACAAGAGTATCGGCAACACATTGAAAGGATAGGACGACCTCTCATTAACCTGTTGGGCGTCATCAGATGAAAATTCACCGCTGTTACGTCGTGTACAGCGCGGAGGAAAATCATGAATGGGCTGGATCAAAAAGTTGAACAGGTGCGTACTTTGCTTGCCGAGGCAGTACGCGATTTCTCACCAGTGGTGTTTGCCAGCAGTCTTGGCGCGGAAGACATGGTGCTGACCGATATCATCGCCAATAACCGCATCGGCATCGATATATTCAGCCTCGATACCGGACGCTTGCCGGAAGAAACCTACAACCTGATGCACAAGATCGAAAATTTTTACGCCATACAGCTGAAGGTATATTTCCCGGACCGCGCACTGGTGGAAAAGTTTATTGCGCAATTCGGCGTGAACGGCTTTTACGAAAGCAGCAATGCACGCAAGGAGTGCTGCTTCGCGCGAAAGATTGAACCGCTGCGCCGTGCGCTGGCCGGCAAGAATGCCTGGGTGACTGGGCTCCGCCGCGATCAGGCAGTAACACGCAGCAACCTTGAAGTTTCGGCATTCGATGCAGACAACGGACTGCAAAAGTTAAATCCCCTGCTGGAATGGACCAACAGGGACGTGTGGGCGTACATCCGCCAGCACGATGTCCCCTACAACAAGCTGCACGACCAGTTCTACCCGAGCCTGGGCTGCGCCCCCTGCACCCGCTCGGTCACGCCGGGAGAGGACATTCGCTCAGGCCGATGGTGGTGGGAAAGCCCCGAAGACAGGGAATGGAATTTGCACGTCAGCCGCAACAGCGAAATTGCGCACGGGACCGGGGTTTCCGCACAAACCAGCGGCGAACGCAGCGCTGAGCCGGCCTGACCCGTATCCCTCACTGGCGAACCATCATTGCGGCTGCGATGAACCGGAAGGCCGCACGTCCGCTTCGGGCAGGCGTTTGCCGGACGAATAATTGAATGACGTCAGAATGCTGTATATCTTGTAACACTCATTTTCTTCACTCCGCATCTGTTCCGACTTTATCATCGCAGGCACGTCGTCATTTTTCGCGACGTCTCACTGATTGAACTGAAGCAAATACCAATATGATCATTTAATCGAGGGCCGGCATGAAAGAAATCATTACATCATTCATCATCGTCGCGGGATTACTGTTTTCGAATCTGGCTGCGGCTGGTGGAGACGTCAAGGCCGGTGAAACAGTCTTCAACCATGCCTGCAAGTTTTGCCATGGCGTGGGAAGAATGGGCGCACCCAAAGTCGGCGACCAAGCGGCGTGGTCGGACCGCATCAAGCAGGGCGAATCCAAACTGGATGACCATGCCTTCCTGGGTTACGGCAACATGCCTGCGCGAGGGGATTGCAATACCTGCAGCGATGAGGACATCATCAACGCCGTCTCGTATATAGTCTACATGGCCAAAAATTCAAAATAGTCCTTCTCATCGCAGTTCCTGCAATAAAAAAGGCGGCCACTTGGGCCGCCTTTATCAACTACCTTTACAGAATTGCTTACATCTTGCCGGACTTAACAGCAGCAAAAAGTGCCTTTGCCGCTTCGTCTTCATGGCCCTTGATCAGGTGGTTGAATTGACCAGTCATGATGCTCGCCTGCCTCTTGAACTTAGGCTCGGTGCTTGCAATTTTGCGTTCATCAACCTTGAAGCCAGCCTTGAATACCTTTGCCAGAGCCGCTTCGCTGCCATATTTTGCAGCAACTCTTTTCCAGGCAGGTCCTACAACATCATGATCAATCGCGTGGCAAGCCTTGCATGGTGCTGTTGAGAATGCGCTAGCCGATGTAGAAATAGCCAACAGTCCAGCGGCAGCCACAAAAAGTTTAAATGATTTTTTCACCCTACATTCCTCCCTGTATGAATCCGTATAAAAACAGGGTAATTAATGATTTTAATTACCCTGGATGGTAAGTACGTCTTAGAGACGCTAAGTACGTATGGAGAGACTACGAAACGTACCAGGGTCCAAATATATCACATTAATTTAAATTGATATCTATCACATTGTTAACAAAAGTAACATTTGGGCACACGCGGCAAGAAGTCCGAATGACCTGTTTCCGGCTGCGAATTCAGACATTTATTTGTCGATTGCGTGCGGAAAACAGAGGCAAGGCGGAGAAATGGTCGCCCCGCTGCCCGGGCTTATTGCTCCTGGCGCAACACATCCCAGAATCGCTTATATAGCCACCCGATCGTAGGACAAACCCTGACGACATATTCATAGATTGTCTTATGTTTTACGCGGCATTAAACGGATATCGTGATTCGCACTCCGGGTATGGTGCCGACAGATATTTATCCTGCTGAATCAAATTCTTACAAGTTCCTGTTGCGCGTTGTCACCATCAGCCTATTACCTTGCACATACCCTGAATACAAATTGTACCGATACGGTTATTTCTATGGAGCTATATGATGAAAAACTATTTACGAATCCTTGGCATCGTCATGGCCGCCTCATTTTTCGGGGCAGTTTCCAGCGTTTCAGCCGCCGAACCGGCCTCGGGTTGGCAGAACAACATGGGGCCCGGAATGATGGGCGGATACGGTCCCGGCTATGGCATGGGACCCGGCATGATGGGCGGTTACGGCCCCGGATATGGAATGGGCCCGGGCATGATGGGCGGATATGGGCCTGGCTATGGCATGGGTCACGGCATGATGGGCTGGGGAAATTTCCAGGGACTCGATCTGAGCAAGGATCAAAAAGCCAGGATCAGACAAATCCACCATGAAATGCGCACAAAACAATGGGCAGTCATGGGACAGATGATGGACGCCCGTGACAAGCTGCAGGAGTTGTACGATGCCGACAAACAGGATGCGGCGGCGATCAAGAAGCAATACAAGGTGATCGAGGACTTGCGTCTCCAGATGATGGATAACTCGGTGGACGCGCACAACCAGATCAACAATATCCTGACCAAGGAACAGCGGGAAAAATTACAGGAGCGTGGCGGCCGCGGCTATGGACCCATGATGCAAGGATATTAAGCAGTCAGCCTGTCAATTCGGGAGAAAAATAATGATTAAGGGAGCCTGGTTGCGTTGCTTATATGCTTTGGGTTTATGCGTGCTGGTTGCGGGCTGTGAGCAGGGAAACGGCGAGCCCAAGGTAGACGGGCGGTGGTACTCGCAGTCCCAGGTCGATTTGGGCAAAAAGGTGTACGCAGAAAATTGCATCATTTGCCACAATGAAGATGCGCGGGGAACATTCAACTGGAGAACTCCCCTTCCGGATGGCAGTTACCCTCCCCCTCCGCTGAACGGAACCGCGCATGCATGGCATCATCCGCTGGGTGTGCTGAAAAAAGTCATCGAACAGGGGGGCATCCCGATGGGAGGGAAGATGCCCGGATTCGGCGGCAAGTTGAGCGACAAGGAAGAGCTCGCGGTGATTTCCTATTTTCAGAGTTTCTGGCCGGAAGAGATATACAAGGCATGGTTAGCGCGCGGCGGGCTCAATTAAGGATTGGACATGAGCTGGCTACGGCAGGCCGGGCACATTCGTCGAGGGCAAGTACAACAGCGGCAAGGTGAAAGCCGGCACATCAGGGGTAATATGACGCATCGATCGTTCAGACCGGCCATCTCGCAGAAGGGGCTTCATGCAGCTTTCAGGCGACAAACAAGAAACGGAAAAATCGCAGCTCGCCGGCACCGGATCGGTATTTCATGTGCACAACGTTTCCCGTGTTTACCGCATGGGCGAGGTCGAGGTCCATGCGCTGCGCGACGTGACGGTCGATCTCTACCAGGGCGAATTTGCGGTGCTGCTCGGCGCTTCCGGCAGCGGCAAGTCCACGCTGCTGAATATCCTCGGCGGTCTGGACCGGCCCACCAGCGGCGAGGTCTATTACCGCGACCACAACCTGACCAGCGCCGATGACGACGGCCTGACGCGCTTCCGCCGCGAGCATGTCGGCTTCGTGTTCCAGTTTTACAACCTGATCCCCAGCCTCACCGCACTCGAAAATGTCGCGCTGGTGACCGAGATCGCGGAGCGTCCGATCGATCCGGCCGATGCGCTCGACCTGGTCGGACTCGGCAACCG
>JAJDNO010000070.1 GCA_022340615.1 Gallionella sp.
CCAGCAACTGTCCTGCAATTGCCCAGTTTTCATCTGACAGCTCGTCAAACGCGATGTACGTGTAGCTCTTCGGTTTCAGCGCAATGCGCTCCAGCGTGTCGGTGATCTCGGCGGCAATCTGCTTTTTCTGGTCGCGGGTCAATGCTCCCGCGATGCGGATATTGACATAAGGCATGGGCGGCTCCGGTTAAAATAGTCGGTTACTTGGTAAAGTATATAGACATTGCTGCCGGTTGCCATTATAAGCGCGGCCCCCATACCCATTTAATCCGTGAGACGCAGTTGACCGTTATTCCCGAATTGTCACCCGGTGCGCTGCGCCGCAAGGCGCGGCTTGCCTCCCTTGCAGCGATTGATTACCCCGCCGACCTGCCGGTGGTGCAGAAGCGCGAGGACGTCGCGCGCGCAATTGCCGGCAACCAGGTGGTGATCGTGTGCGGCGAAACCGGCTCGGGCAAGACCACGCAATTGCCCAAGATATGCCTGGCCCTGGGGCGCGGCGTGCGGGGCTGCATCGGCCATACCCAGCCGCGCCGCGTTGCCGCGCGCAGCGTCGCGTCGCGCATCGCTTTCGAACTGAAGACCGAGCTGGGCGGCGCGGTCGGCTACAAGGTGCGCTTTCACGACAAGGTATCGCCCGACACCAGCGTCAAGCTGATGACCGACGGCATCCTGCTGGCAGAGATCCACAGCGATCCGCTGCTGAAAAACTACGACACGCTGATCATCGACGAGGCGCACGAACGCAGCCTGAACATCGATTTCCTGCTCGGTTACCTGAAGCAGTTATTGCCGCGCCGCCCCGACCTGAAGCTGATCATCACCTCGGCGACGCTGGATGCGGACCGTTTCGCACGACATTTCGGCGCGCAGGTCGTGGAAGTTTCCGGGCGCAGCTACCCGGTCGAAATCCGCTACCGGCCGTTGCAGGAAAACGAAGAAGGCAATGTGGAGGATGTTCCGCAGGCGGTAAGCGGCGCGCTGGACGAGCTTGCTGCGGGCGGTTTGCGCGGCGACGTGCTGGTATTCCTGCCCGGCGAGCGCGAAATCCGCGACACTGCCGAAGTGCTGCGCAAGCATCATCCAAAAGGAATCGAGATCTTGCCGCTGTATTCCCGCTTGTCGGCCTCGGAACAGGACAGGGTATTCAAGACCGGCGGGCAGCGGCGCGTGGTGCTGGCGACCAACGTCGCGGAAACCTCGCTGACCGTGCCCAACATCGGCTATGTGATCGACTGCGGCCTGGCGCGGGTGAACCGCTACAGCATCCGCAACAAGGTCGAGCAGCTGCATGTCGAGAAGATTTCGCGGGCCGCCGCAAACCAGCGCGCCGGGCGCTGCGGGCGGGTGATGAGCGGGGTGTGCGTGCGTTTGTACGACGAGGCGGATTTCCTGCAGCGCACTGAATTCACCGATCCCGAGATATTCCGCGTATCGCTCGCGACCGTGATCCTGAGGATGAGCGCGCTGGAACTCGGCGATGTCGGAGAGTTTCCGTTCATCGAGCCGCCCACCCCGCGCATGATCGCGGACGGCTACCAGCTGCTCGCCGAACTCGGCGCGATCGATGAAACCAGGCGACTCACCACGCTCGGCCGCGAACTGGCCAGGCTGCCGCTCGATCCGAAGATCGCGCGCCTGCTGCTGGCCGGCCGGCAATATCACTGTTTGACCGAGATACTGGTGATTGCCAGCGCGCTGTCGGTGCAGGACCCGCGCGAGCGGCCGCTGGACCGGCAGGAGGCGGCAGACACCGCGCACAAGCGCTTTGCCGACGAACGCTCGGATTTTCTCGCTTACCTGAAGATCTGGGCCTGGTTCGAGCAGGCGCTGGCGGAGAAGAAGTCCAACCGCCTGCTGGCCGAAGAATGCCGCAAAAATTTCCTGTCCCCGCTTCGCCTGCGCGAATGGCGCGAGCTGCACCAGCAATTGCACGCGCAGGTCGCCGAGATGGGGATGCGCGAGAACGAAAGGCCGGCCACCTACGAACAGATCCACAAGGCGCTGCTGTGCGGCCTGCTCGGCAACATCGGCATGAAGAGCGTGGACAGCAATGAATACCTGGGCGCGCGCGGGATCAAGTTCTTCATCGCACCGAATTCGGTGCTCGCGAAAAAAGGCCCCAAATGGGTGGTGGCGGCGGAACTAGTCGAGACCCACCGGCTGTATGCGAGATGTGTCGCTCGCATCGAGACGGAGTGGCTGGAGGAGACCGGCGCGCACCTGATCAAACGGCATTACTACGATCCGCACTGGGAGAAGAAAGCCGCCCAGGTGGTGGCCTGGGAGCGCAGCACGCTGCACGGGCTGATCATCAACCCGAAGAAGCGCGTGCACTACGGGCCGATGAATCCGGCGGACGCCCGCGAAGTGTTCATCCGCCAGGCGCTGGTCGGCGGCGAATTTGACACGCGCGCGCCGTTCTTTGCACACAACCGCAAGCTGATCGCCGACATCGAGGCACTGGAACACAAGGCGCGCCGCCCCGATGTGCTGGTCGACGACGAATTGATCTGCGCGTTCTACGACAGCCGCATCCCGCATCAGTTTTCCGGGCATGACATCCACAACGGCGCAACGTTCGAAGCCTGGCGCAAGGAAGCGGAGCGCGCCGATGCCAGACTGCTGTATCTGAAAAAAGACGACCTGATGCGCCACGAAGCGGCGGGCATCACCACCGACCAGTATCCGCCGCAATTGAAGATCGACAATGTCAGCTTCGCGCTGAGTTACAACTTCTCCCCGGGCAAAAATGATGACGGCATCACGCTCACCGTGCCGCTCGCGCTGGTCAACCAGGTGGATGCCGCGCGCTGCGAATGGCTGATCCCGGGCCTGCTCGCGGAGAAGGTCGCGCAACTGGTCAAGACGCTGCCGCAGAAGATCCGCCGCCATCTGGTGCCGGTGCCGGAATTCGCCGCCGCATTCTGCCGCGAAGTGCCGCCGTCCGGTTCGCCGCTGCTGCAGGCGCTGGCACGCTACATCCGCGAGCAGAAGCAGGTCGACGTGCCGACGGATGCGTTCCGTCTCGAGCAACTGCCGCCGCATCTGCTGATGAATTTCCGCGTTGTCGACGAACATGGCCGGCAGCTTGCGATGTCGCGCAATTTCGCCCAACTGCATGCCGAATTCGCGCCACGCGCCGCGCCCACCATAGTCGCGGAGAACGGGAATAATGGCGAGTCCGATTCGGGGCAGCGCCATACCTCGTGGCGCTTCGGCAATTTTGCCGAAACCAGGGTCGTGAAACGCGCCGGACAGGATGTCACGCTGTTCAACGCGCTGACGGATGACGGCGATGCGGTGACACTGCGCGCTTTCGACACGCGCGATGCGGCACAGGCCGCGCACCGGAAAGGGTTGCGCCGACTGTTCATGCTGTTGCTCAGGGAGCAGGTGAAGTACCTGGAAAAGAGCCTGCCTGACGCGCAGCGGCTGGGCATGCTGTTCCTTCCGTTCGGCACGCAGCAGGAACTGCAGCAGCAGATACTCGAGACGACCTTCGACCGCTGTTGCCTGGGCGACCCGCTTCCGGCAAACGAAGAACAGTTCATTGCGCGCGGCAAGGAAGCGAAAACGCGCCTGCTGCTGGTCGCGCAGGAAATCGCGCGGCTGGTCGGCAATGTGCTGACCGAGTATCAGGCGGTGCAAAAGAACCTGCCGCAGCTCAAGGCTAATGAAGCAGCGAACCAGGATGTGCGCGCGCAACTCGACTGGCTGCTGCACAAGCGCTTCATCGCCGACACACCGTATGAACGCCTGCAGCACCTGCCGCGCTACCTCAGGGCGATCAATCTGCGCATCGAAAAACTGCGCAGCAACCCGACGCGCGACGCGCAGGGCATCGCGCAGATGCAGCCGCTGACGCAGGCGTGGCAGCGGCTGCGCCAAGCCCGGCAGGGAAACAGCGATCCGCGTGTGGACGATTTTGCGTGGATGCTGCAGGAATTGCGCGTCTCGCTGTTTGCGCAGGAACTGAAAACGCCTGTGATTGTCTCGGTCAAGCGGCTGGAGAAAATGCTGGCGGGGATCAGGGCCTGAACGGGCTGTTGAAAATGGGCCGTCCATGCTGCCGGTCATCGCACCGCGAGTTAACGAACGGGATTCACGGCTACAATTAAATCAATTAGGAGTGATTATGGAAAAGCAGGAAATGCTGAGCAAGGTACCCGAGGTAACGCTGATCTTCTGGATCATAAAAATCCTGGCGACAACGCTGGGAGAAACCGGCGGCGATACGGTGACGATGTCGATGCATCTCGGCTACCTCGACGGCACGGCGATATTCGCAGCCATATTCATTGTTGCGGTAATGGTCCAGATAGCCGCAAAAAAATTCCACCCGGTCATCTACTGGACGACGATCATTGCCACAACGACCGTCGGAACGACACTGGCCGACTTCGCCGACCGCTCGCTCGGAATCGGTTATGCCGGCGGGACAATCCTGTTGTTCACCCTGCTGGTGCTGTCGCTGTTCGCCTGGTATCGCACGCTGGGTTCGGTCGCCGTGGATACGGTCAGTTCGCCGAAATCCGAAATATTCTACTGGGTAACCATCATGTTCTCCCAGACCCTGGGTACCGCGCTGGGCGACTGGACTGCGGATAGCGCAGGCATAGGTTACGAAGGCGGTGCAATCGTGTTTGGCGCGATGCTGGCTGTTATTGCAGCGGCGTATTACCGGACAAAGATTTCCCACACCGTGCTTTTCTGGGCCGCGTTCATCCTTACGCGCCCGCTGGGTGCAGTGGTCGGCGATTTCCTCGACAAGCCGCTCAGCATGGGCGGGCTGGATCTGAGCCGTTACTCTGCCTCGGCGGCATTGCTGGTGATGATTGCGTTGTTCATCTTCATGTTTACACATAAGCCGGCAACACGATCACATTGAGCCGGAAGATCACCGGCGGATGGGATTCCGGGATGCATGGATCATGCAACCGGGCTGCCAGGATTGCTGGGTATAATCCGCTCCACCCAACCAGCCGGAAGCATAAATGTCCACCACCATCCTGATCATCGGCCTGATGCTGTTTTTCGCGCATTTCCTGTCGATGCAATTCGGCAGGACCAATATCCCGGACGTGCTGGTGCTGATGCTGGTCGGTATCGTGATCGGTCCGCTGCTGGGCATCGTCACGCCGGATGATTTCGGCAAGATCGGTTCGCTTATCGCGACCATCGCACTGGTTCTTATTTTGTTTGAGGGCGGCACGACGCTGAATCTCGACATATTGGGCAAGTCGCTGGGAACGACCGGTCTGCTGGCGATGGTAAGCTTTATATTGACTACCGCGGTCATTGCCGCAATCGGCCATTACACGCTGCGACTGGAGCTGCTGCCGGCGATCATGCTTGGCGTCACGCTGGGAAACACTTCCTCATCGGTCGTCATCCCGATGGTGAACTCGCTGAAAATGTCGAACAAGCCCGGTACCGTGCTGGTGCTGGAATCGGCGCTCACCGACGTGCTGAGCATCGTCGGCGTATTCGCGCTGCTGCAGATCCATACGGAAGGCGGCGTCGTTCCGGGCAGGCTGCTGGGCACTGTGCTGGCTTCGCTGATTTTCGCGGCGGTGATCGGCCTGCTGGGCGGCATAGGCTGGCTGATGGTGCTGGGCAAGGTGCGCAATTTCCCGAACACCATTTCGTCGACGCTTGCCTACGTATTCATCGTGTACGGCCTGACCGAAATGCTCGGCTTTTCGGGCGCGATTGCAGCACTGGCGCTGGGCGTTTCGCTGACCAATTTCCAGAAATTCCACCTGTACCGCATTCCGTACATCGACAAGAGCATCGTGCCGCTGAACGAAATCGATCTGGCCTTTTACCGCGAAGCGGTGTTTCTGCTGAAAACCTACTTCTTCGTCTATCTCGGCATCTCGATTCATTTCAGCGATGCGGCGCTGGCAGTTTCCGCAGTTTCGATGGTATCGATCGTGTACCTGATGCGCCTCGGACTTGCACGCCTGGTTTTCCGTGATCACGGCTACGGCCTGCGCGATACCGCCATTGCGTCGATGATGGCGCCCAAGGGGCTGGCGTCCGCCGTGCTGGCGACGCTGCCGCTGCAATTCGGTTTTGCAGGCGGAGAAATAATTCGCGACACAACTTACATGGTGGTGCTGGTCAGCATCACACTGACCGCGTTGCTGGTGATGATCTATCCCAACCGCTACACGCAGCGTCTATATGCGTTCGTGCTGAAAAAGCCGGTATCCGCGCCCGGCACAGGCGCCTAGCTAAGCGTGGCAATTGCCCGCCTGCGGTATAATCCGCGCAATTCAGTCTTGCCTTGAAAGAAGAAAAAATGGATGAGCAATTGCGCGAAGCCGCGCTGCAATACCATCGCCAGATTCCGGCGGGAAAGATCACGGTTACCCCGAGCAAGCCGATGATCACCCAGCGCGACCTCGCGCTGGCCTATTCGCCGGGCGTCGCGGTGGCATGCGAGGCGATCGTTGGCAATCCGGCCGAAGCGCGCAACATGACTTCGCGAGGCAACCTGGTCGCGGTGATCACCAACGGCACTGCGGTGCTGGGGCTGGGCTCGATCGGCCCGCTTGCCGCGAAGCCGGTGATGGAAGGCAAGGCCATGCTGTTCAAGAAATTTGCCGGCATTGACGTATTCGATCTGGAAATCGATGAGCGCGATCCCGACAAGCTGGTAGACATCATCGCCGCGCTGGAACCCACCTTCGGTGGAATCAACCTGGAAGATATCAAGGCGCCGGAGTGTTTCTACATCGAGCGCAAGCTGCGCGAGCGGATGAAGATACCGGTATTCCACGACGACCAGCACGGCACCGCGATCATCGTCGGCGCCGCACTGCTGAATGGCCTCAAGGTGGTCGGCAAGGACATCGCAAAAATAAAGCTGGTGGTGTCCGGCGCTGGCGCTGCCGCGCTGGCATGCCTGGACATGCTGGTCAGCCTGGGCGTGCGCCTGGAGAACATCGTCGTTACCGACATCAAAGGCGTCGTGTACAAGGGCCGAACCGAGGAAATGGATGACAACAAGGCGCGCTATGCGAAGGAAACTGCCGCGCGTACCCTGGCCGACGTGATAGCCGGAGCGGATGTGTTTCTCGGCCTGTCCGCAGGCGGAGTATTGAAACCGGAAATGTTAAAACAGATGGCGGCGAGTCCGCTGGTTTTTGCGCTGGCGAATCCGAACCCGGAAATTCTGCCGAGCGTGGCCAAGGCTGCGCGTCCGGATGCGATCCTGGCGACCGGGCGTTCCGATTATCCGAACCAGGTCAACAACGCGCTGTGTTTCCCGTTCATATTCCGCGGCGCACTGGATGTGGGCGCATCGGCGATCAATGAGGCGATGAAGCGCGCCGCGGTGTATGCAATCGCCGAACTGGCGCAGGCCGAACAATCCGAAGAAGAGGAAGAAGGGTACGGCGACGAAAATCTGCGTTTCGGCCCGGAGCATCTGATTCCCAAGCCTTTCGATTCCCGCCTGATCACGCGCATTGCACCTGCCGTGGCGCAAGCCGCGATGGACAGCGGGGTGGCCGAGCGGCCGATTCACGATATGGATGCGTATCGCGAGCGGCTGGAGGGTTTCGTATACCATTCCAACATGCTGATGAAGCCGGTGTTCGAGGCTGCCAAGCGCGCGCCGCAGCGCCTTGTCTATGCGGAAGGCGAGGAGTCCAGGGTGCTGCATGCGGTGCAGACGGTGGTGGACGAGGGCATGGCGCACCCGATACTGGTCGGCCGCCCGGAGGTGATCGAACAGCGCATCGCCAAGCTCGGCTTGCGGATTCGCGCCGGCGAACATTTCGAGCTGGTCAATCCGGAAAGCGATTCGCGCTATCGCGAATACTGGAGCGAATACCATCGACTGATGCAGCGGCACGGCGTCACGCCGGCCACCGCCAAGCGCGCGCTTCGCCGAAGCAACACCCTGATCGCGGCGATGCTGGTGCGCATGGGTGCTGCGGACGCGATGCTTTGCGGCACGATTTCACAGCCGATCAGACATCTGCGTTATATAGATGAAGTGATCGGGAAGCGCCCCGGCGTGAATACGTATGCGGCGATGAATATACTGATGCTGCCCAAGCATACGCTGTTCATCTGCGATACCCACGTCAATCTCGATCCGAGTGCCGAACAGGTTGCAGAAATGACCATTCTGGCTGCCGAGGAGATGCGCCGTTTCGGTCTGACGCCGAAGGTGGCGCTGTTGTCGCATTCGAACTTCGGCAGCCATTCGGATGCATCGGCACGCAAGATGAGCCAGGCAAAAGCACTGCTGGATAATCTCGCGCCGGATCTGGAAGTCGAGGGCGAGTTGCACGGGGATGCCGCGCTGTCGGAAAGTCTGCGCACCGTGACCTTCCCGAACTCCACGCTGAAGGGGACCGCGAATCTGCTCGTGATGCCGAATCTGGACGCTGCCAATATCGCCTATAACCTGCTGAAAATGACCGGGGGCGATGGCATTACCATCGGCTCGATTCTGCTCGGAGCAAACAAGTCGGTGCACGTCCTGACGACGACGGCCACGGTGCGCCGCATCGTGAACATGAGCGCGCTGGCTGTCGCCGGCGTGAAGTTACACTAGGAGAATGGAATGAACATTAACAGGCAGGAAGCCGACATGCTCGGTGAAGAAGTCGAGATGCTGATGCAGGAGCGCGCCATACTGCTCAAGGTGGTGGGTGCTGCAGCGGTGCTGGTTGCGAACACCGATCCCGAATCCTTGCGGGAAGAAGCGATGTATGCCGCAGAAATGCTGTCGGAAACCCTGAATGCACTGCCGGAAGAAACGTTGAAGGACGCGCTGGAATCGGTGCAGGCGGAAGTCGAATAGACAACCCATGGAAAAGCGGGCGGCACTGATACTCACCGGGGGCGGCGCGCGCGCCGCATATCAGGTGGGGGTGCTCAAGGCGATTGCGGAGCTGCTTCCGCGCAACTCGCACTGTCCTTTTCCGATCATTTGCGGTACATCCTCTGGCGCGCTCAACGCGGCCACGCTGGCAGTGAATGCAGGAAATTTCAGAAAGGGCGTGCAGTATCTGACCAGCACCTGGAAAAATTTCCACGCCAACCAGATCTATCGCACCGACGTGATCGGGGTGTTCAACAATTCCATGTTGTGGCTCGCCGGCGTGGTGTTGAACATGATCGGAATCAACAAGCTCACCAGGGTTTCACTGCTGGACAATTCCCCGCTTATCGAACTTCTGGAAGAGATGCTGCCCTGTGAAAAAATCCAGGACAGCATTGATGCCGGCAATCTGCATGCGTTGAGCATTACCGCATCCGGCTATGGTTCGGAACAGTCGGTGACTTTTTATCAGGGCGTGAAACAGCTGGTTCCGTGGCGGCGCAAGGGCCGGGTCGGCATCCCGATGCCGATCGACAACAGGCACCTGCTGGCTTCCTCTGCGCTTCCGTTCATATTTCCGGCGACATTGATAAACCGCGAATATTTTGGCGACGGTTCGATGCGCCAGATCGCGCCCATCAGTCCCGCGCTGCATCTGGGTGCGACGCGCGTGCTGATAATCGGTGTTTCCATGAACGGCTATCACCAGCAATCCGATCGTGCCGATATTGGCGAATACCCGTCACTGGCCAGTATTGCCGGACACACCCTGAACAGTATTTTCCTCGACAGCATGGAAGTGGATCTGGAACGCCTGAAAAAAATCAATGATCTGGTCGCGATGATGCCGGAAGAAGTGCGCGAACGTGCCGAGATCAGGCATGTTGATGCGCTGATAATATTGCCCAGCCAGCCGGTCGACAAAATTGCCGAACGCTATGTGACAGAATTGCCCTGGACAATACGGTTGCTGCTGCGCCTGATCGGGGCAAGGCAGCAAAGCGGAGGGACGCTGGTGAGTTATCTGCTGTCCGAAAAAAAGTACTGTAGAGCGTTGATCGACCTGGGCTATCAGGATGCATTAAAGCGGCGCGATGAGATCATCGACTTTCTCGAGTTGAAGCCACGCCAGGAAGCAGAGATGCCGGAATGATGGAGGGTTTGGCCAAAGCACGTACCTGGCAGTTGTTGAACCTGCTGGCGGACGGCGAATTCCATTCCGGCGAAGTGCTGGCAAAGCGGCTTGGTGTGTCGCGGGCCAGCGTATTCAATGCGCTGGGCGGCGTCGCCGGAATGGGCGTGATGCTGCAGCGGGTGCGCGGGCGAGGTTACCGGCTGGTGCGCCCGTGGCAGCGGCTGGAGCGCAGCGAAGTGGCGCGATGGCTGGGCGAGGATGCCGGGCATTTCGATATCGAGATATTGCAGGAGTCACCTTCCAGCAATACCGAGATGCTGCGCCGCGCCGCGGCGGAGGCGACAAACGGGTGCGCGGCCAGCGGCAGCGTGCTGGCGGTCGAGTTGCAGACGGCAGGACGCGGACGTATGGGACGCACCTGGCACTCCAGCCTGGGCACCGCGCTGACGTTTTCGCTGCTGTGGCGTTTCAATTGCGGCCTGAACGCGCTGTCAGGCCTGAGCCTGGTGGCAGGCATTGCCCAGTTGCGTGTTCTGAAAAATCTCGGCGCGCAGGGTGCGCAGTTGAAGTGGCCGAATGATGTCGTTACCGCGCAGGGAAAACTGGCCGGTGTGCTGGTCGAGGCTCAGGGCGATATGTTCGGCCCCAGTGCAGTGGTGATCGGCATCGGCCTGAACTGCACTTTGCCCGTCAGTCTGGTTCGGCAAATCGATCAGCCCGCCTGCGCGCTCGATGAAATATGCGCCGCAATGCCGACGCGCAACCAGTTGCTGGCGCTGCTGCTGCTGGAGCTGGCGCGTGTGCTGAAGCAGTTTGCTAGCGGTGGATTTGCGCCGTTCCGCGGGGAGTGGCAGCAATACCATGCTAACCAGGACAGCCAGGTCAGCCTGAAAATGCCGGATGGAAAGACGATCATCGGCATTGCGCGCGGGGTCAGCGAAAGCGGCGAATTGTTGCTGGAGACGGCAACAGGAATGCGGAATTTCAATTCCGGTGAAATCGGGGCGCACTGGCGATGAGATGGAAACGGCAAACTGTAGACGCGGTGCGGCAGCATAATCCGAACGGCCTGCGGCGCATTGCGCCGGCAATTGACGCGATGGTGACAGAATGAAGCTGCTGATAGACGCGGGGAATATGCGCATCAAGTGGGCGATTGCAAGCGGCGATGGCTGGCTGTGCAGCGGTGTGACCCCGACCGTGCAGGCGGACAGCCTTGCGCAGGGAATTGCCGAGCAGATTGCCCGGCAGATCCCCGGCGCCGGTTTGCGGCGCATACGGCAAATCTGGGCGAGCAACGTTGCCGGCGAATCATGCGCGCTGCATATTCGCGGTATCGGGGAGGAAATCTCGGCACAGCCACATTTCATCGCGGCGCGCGAAAAGCAATGCGGCGTGCGCAATTGCTATGCCGAGCCCTCGCAGCTGGGCAGCGACCGCTGGGCCGCATTGATCGCGTCATGGCATCTGGTGCAGCGCGCATGCCTGGTTGTGGACAGCGGCACCGCGACCACGGTGGATGCGTTGTCCGCGCAGGGCGAATTCGTCGGCGGGCTGATTCTGCCCGGCATCGAGCTGATGCAGCGCAGCCTGACGTCCGCGGCGAGCCAGCTGATGCCTTCACCCGGAAGGTACGCGCCGTTTCCGCAGAACAGCGCCGACGCGCTGTACAGCGGCGCAATCCAGGCAAGTTGCGGTGCGATAGAGAGGCAATATAATCTGCTTGACGATGATCGCGCGCCGCTGCTATTGAGTGGAGGGGCAGCGCAGCTGTTGCTGCCGCACCTCGACTGGAAGCGCAAAGTTGCACCGCCGCAAGTAGAAGACGACCTGGTGCTGCAGGGTTTGCTGTTGATGGCTAGGGAAGCCGATTGTTGTTGATGGTTCGGAACTGGAAGGCGCGATGAGAAAATTATTCTTGGTATTACTGCTGGCTAATGTGGTTCTGTTTGTCGTGATGAAGAACAACGGGTTTGGCATGGACGAACCGGAAGTACAGGCGCAACCCGATTTGCACGGCGACATGATCAGGCTGATACCCGCGCCGCAAAACACTCAGGCGCGTTCGCCGCCATCGTCCAGAACAGCCCCTGCGCCAGCGCCTGCTCCTTCTCCGGCGCCGGCAGCGGCCCCTGTTGCTGTTCCGGATGCAGTACCGACAAAAGCCGCAACCATTCCGGATCACCCGGCAGCATCCAGCGCGGGTACGTCAGCATGTCTGGAATGGGGTGATTTTTCCGGCACGGATCTGGCGCGAGCGAAGGCCGCGCTGTCCGCGATGCAACTGACCGGCAAATTGAGCCAGCGCCAGGTCGAACACGACAGGGGCTACTGGGTGTATTTCCCGCCGCTCAGGAACAAGGCCGCGGTCAACCGCAAGATCGCTGAAATCAAGGCACTGGGTATCACGGACTATTTCGTGGTGCAGGGCAGTGGCCGCTGGCAGAACGCCATTTCGCTGGGGGTGTTCAAAACAAGGCAGGCGGCGCAGAACTACCTTGATTACATGCACACACAAGGAGTGCGTACCGCTAAGGTGGGAGAACGCGCAAGCAAGTTCAAGGAGACGATATTCAGGCTGGACGGACTGGATGCCGATACAGTCGTGAAATTGACCGCATTGCAGAAGGATTTTCCCGACAGCGAGTTGAGCGTCGTTCCCTGCGCATTGACAAAATAGCGCGAAATCTGGACAATGCCGCGCTCTTTGCGGTGATATAGCTCAGGTGGTTAGAGCGCAGCACTCATAACGCTGAGGTCGGTGGTTCAAATCCACCTATCACCACCAACGCATCCGGTGCCACAGCGTGCCAATGAAGAAATTCCATATCAAGACCTTCGGTTGCCAGATGAACGAGTATGACTCGGACAGGATGGCTGATGTGTTGCGCGCCCATGAGGGCATGGAACCGACCGACGATCCGGAACAAGCCGATGTGATCCTGCTGAATACCTGCTCGATACGCGAGAAAGCGGAGGAGAAGGTATTCTCGGATCTGGGGCGTATCCGTCCGCTCAAGCTGTCAAATCCAGACTTGCTGGTCGGTGTCGGAGGCTGTGTGGCCAGCCAGGAAGGCGCGGCAATCCTGAAGCGCGCGCCCTATGTCGATCTGGTGTTCGGTCCTCAGACCCTGCATCGGCTCCCGCAGCTGCTGCAGGCGCGCCGCGCAAGCGGGCGTCCGCAGGTTGACATCAGCTTCCCGGAAATCGAGAAATTCGACCATCTGCCGCTGCCGCAAACCGGCTCCGGTTCGGCCTATGTATCGATCATGGAAGGCTGCAGCAAATACTGCACGTTCTGTGTGGTGCCCTATACGCGCGGCGAGGAAGTGTCGCGGCCGGTCGCGGAGGTGATGCGCGAAGTGCGGCAACTCACCGCGCAAGGCGTTAAGGAAGTGACGCTGCTTGGCCAGAATGTGAACGCATACTGCGGCGCCGGCGAGGACGGGGAGCCCGTCGACTTCGCGTATCTGCTGCAGGCCATCGCCGCGCTGGAGGGCATAGTCCGGTTGCGTTTCACCACGTCGCATCCCAGGGACATGAGCCAGCGGCTGATCGATGTCTATGCATCCACGCCCAAACTGGTCAGCCACCTACACCTTCCGGTGCAGTCCGGATCGGACCGGATACTGGCGGCAATGAAGCGCGGCCATACCGTGCTTGAATACAAATCCATCATTCGCAGGGTGCGCGCCGCACGTCCGGATATCTGCATCACCTCGGATTTCATCGTCGGGTTTCCCGGCGAGACCGAGCAGGATTTCGAGGCAACCATGAAGCTGGTCGACGAAATCGGTTTCGATAACAGCTTCAGCTACCTTTACAGCCCGCGTCCCGGAACGCCGGCCGCCGAATTGCGCGACGACAACACTTATGAGGTCAGGGCGGCCCGTCTCAAGCGCTTGCAGGATCGTCTGGCCGAACTGGAAAATGGCGTGGCGCAGACCATGCTGGGCACGACCCAGCGCGCGCTGGTCGAAGGCGTGTCGAAAAAGGATGACCGCGAACTCGCCGCGAGAACCGACAATAACCGAGTGGTGAATTTCTGCGGCACAGCCGACCTGATCGGGCGTTTTGTCGACCTGAAAATCACCCGGGTGGTGCGCCACACGCTGCGCGGGGAAATCGTGCCGGATGCAGCATGAGGCGTGCGGGAAAAACAGAATCATCCCCCAGACTCTCGCTGACCGTGCAGTATGCAAGCAAAACACAGCATCTGCCGACTCGCGCGCAATTGCGCCGCTGGATCAAGGCCGCACTGCAGCGCGACGCGATCATCACGCTGCGCATCGTAGACGAACCCGAGGGGCGCGAACTGAACAGGAACTATCGCGGCAAGGATTACGCGACCAATGTGCTGACTTTTGTTTACGACGACTTGCAGACACTGGCTGGCGATATCGTAATTTGCGCGCCGGTCGTGGAGCGCGAGGCAACCGGGCAGGGACGGGGCCTGATCGCGCACTATGCGCACCTTTGCCTGCATGCCGCACTGCATTTGCAGGGCTACGACCACGAAAACGACGCGGATGCCGCCGAGATGGAACAAATGGAAACCGAACTAATGCTAAAATTGAGTTATCCTGATCCTTATCGAATTTGATATTTCCACGAAATGGAACCCCCGGGAAGCAATAAACCCAGTCTGCTAGAGCGGCTTTCCACGATGTTGCTGCGCGAGCCGGAAGACCGCGAACAGCTTGTCGAATTGCTGCATTCCGCATATGAACGCAACCTGCTGGATGCCGATGCCCTGTCCATGATGGAGGGTGTGATGCAGGTTTCCGAGCGACAGGTCCGCGAAATCATGATCCCGCGCGCGCAGATGGATGTCATAGACATCAGCCAGCCGCCTGAAAAATTCATACCTTTTGTCGTTGAAACAGCACACTCGCGTTTTCCCGTAATGGAGGGCGACAAGGACAACATCATTGGCATCTTGCTTGCGAAAGATCTGCTGCGTTATTACGCCGGCGAGGAATTCGACGTTCGCGACATGCTGCGCCCGGCTGTTTTCGTGCCGGAAGCAAAGCGACTCAACGTGCTGCTGCGCGATTTCCGCAGCAACCGCAACCACATTGCGCTGGTGGTGGACGAGTACGGCGGCGTTTCAGGCATGGTGACCATCGAGGACGTGCTGGAACAGATCGTCGGGGACATTGAGGATGAATACGATTTTGACGACGACGAGGACAACATCATTCCGGATGCAGTGGGACACTACCGCATCAAGGCCGACACCGAGATTGCGGATTTCAACGAGGCACTGGGGACGGACTTCAGCGACGAAGAGTACGACACGGTCGGCGGGCTGGTGCTCAAGGCAGCAGGGCAGTTGCCCAAGCGCGGAGACCACATCCAGATTGGCGACCTGATGTTTACCGTGCTGCGCGTGGACAGCCGCAGACTTTACTCGATGCTGGTCGAACGCAAACAGCCTGCCGCAGAAAAAGTTTGACCGCAGGTCGGCTGTTCAAACGGAATGATTTGTCCCGCCCTGCCTGTGGTTTGATGATAAAGTGCCTGCTCGGAATGCTGAACAGGTTGTCCTCACCTTGTCGCAAGTGCTATCCGGTATCCTGTCAGCCGCTGGAATTCGCGCCTTGAAATGCACGTTACTGAAGAACTGAAAGGGTATCGTCATGCTGTTTGATGAGTTTGACCGTGAGGTTTTTTCGGCAGGCCAGGATATATTCAGGTCCGGGGACGCGGGGGAATGCGCGTATCTTATCGAAGAGGGCGTGGTCGAGATTCTGGTCGTGAAGCGGGGCGACGAACGCCGGATCAAGCTGATGGGAAAGGGTGAACTGTTTGGCGAGGTTTCCCTGATCGATTACCAGCCCCGTACTGCCACGGTGAGAGCTGTTGACAGAACCGTTCTGGTGCCGATCCCGCGCAAGCTGGTGGAACAGATGCTCGAAAAAAGCGATCCGGTGCTGCGCCATTTGCTTCTGGTAATCCTGGAGCGCTTCAGGAACCGCAACGAAGGTTCCATGCTGTCGTCTTCAAGCGCGGCTGTTACACCCGAACAACTGAAAAGACTCGACTCCTTAAAGGGCGAAGCGACGCAAAAACTTGCACGCGCGCACGGCATTAAGCATGGCCTGAACCATGACGAGTTCCATCTATACTACCAGCCGATATGCAGAATTTCCGATGGTGCCGTCGCCGGTTTCGAAGCGCTGATCCGGTGGCAACACCCGGCTGAAGGCCTGCTGCTGCCCGATGATTTCCTTTGGGTCGCGGAGCAAACCGGGCTGATAAACGAACTCGGTCTCTGGACGCTCGATCGTGCCGGCCGTGACTGGCCAACCCTGAAACAATTCACGGAAACTGACTCGCCATTCGTCAGCGTCAATCTGTCACCTGCCCAACTGAACAACTCGATGCTGGCGGAGGAAGTACGCACCAACATGACGTACCGGAACATGCATCCGTCGGAATTGAAACTGGAGCTGACCGAAACCGTTATGGTTGAACATCCCGAATCCGCGTCCGGCATCATGCACAAGCTGATCGAGCTGGGCAGCAGCTTTGCGCTCGACGATTACGGTGCGGGACATTCCGGGTTGAGACATCTGCAGCGTTATCCGCTGGGCACGTTGAAGATCGATGGCACGTTCGTCGAACAGATACTGACCTCTCCGCAAAGTTTCGAAATCGTGCGATCTTCGGTCGCGCTTGCGCATGCGCTGGGTATGAGCGTGGTTGCCGAGTGTGTAGAAAGCGAAGGCGTGCGGAACAAACTCGTGGAGATCAATTGCGATTTCGGCCAGGGCTGGTATTTCGGGCGACCAGCCCCCCTGAAAGAGCTGGAAGAGCGTTTCGCCAACGCGTGACTTCACGCCGGGAAACCGGCCACCCTCAGAATTGTTCTCCCGCTGCCAGGTAGCGCCACTGGCCGACCGGCAGTTTGCCCAGCTTTACCTTGCCGATGCGAATGCGTTTCAGCCCGGTGACCTTCAGCCCGACCAGTTCGCACATGCGCCGGATCTGGCGCTTTTTTCCTTCACGCAGCACAAAGCGCAGCTGGTCCTCGTTCTGCCAGCTGACCTTGGCGGGCTTGAGGTATTCGCCGTCCAGCTTCAGGCCCTGGTTGAGCAGGGCAAGTCCGCTGTCTTCCAGTTTCCCCTGCACTCGCACCAGGTATTCCTTGTCCACTTTGGAGTTTTCGCCGACCAGCTGTTTCGCGATACGGCCGTCCTGGGTGAGCACCAGCAGTCCCTGCGAGTCGATGTCGAGACGGCCCGCAGGCGCGAGTCCGAGCAACTGGCTGCGGTGGAAGCGCAATGGCGACGGGTCTTCGGTCCAGCGCGTGGAGTCGTCGAGCAGCGCGATGGCAGGCTTGTAATTATGCTCGGCCTGGCCCGACACATAGCCGACCGGTTTGTTGAGCAGGATAGTGACCCGCTGTTGCTGGGTGCTTTGCGCTGCGCTGCGCAACGTTACATGCTGATCGGGATAGACTTTGCTGCCCAG
>JAJDNO010000071.1 GCA_022340615.1 Gallionella sp.
ATCTTGAGTTGCGCTGCAACACAAACTGCGTTCCGGCATGGGCTTCCAGTTTCGTCACCTTGATTTCCACCTTGCCTGCCGGGATGTCCTGCTCGATGTCCTGCCCCACCTTGCCTTTGATATCGATGTCATCGCTGGAACGGCGCAGTTCGAATCCGCCGTTGCCGTCCGCGACCAGCGTGAACTTCTTGCCCCACATCGCTTCCGGCACGTTAAACACCGGGACCTCGATCGCTTCGCTGCCCCAGGCATAGCCGCCTAATCCGAATATGCCAGGCTTGGAAAGCTGTGTGTTTCTGCTCGCCCACCAGCGCCCGATCAGCGGGAAATATTTCGGCTTTGCATCAACATAAAGGCTGAGGCTGTCGACTGCATTGGCCACCACCATGCGGGTGTCCAGTATTTGCATTTCGGTCGATGCGGCCGTCTTGGTGTCGAACAACGAGCTGGCTTCGCCCAGCAGGCTTTGCGTGGAACCGGGACTATCTTCAACCGCAACAATCAGGTTGGCTTCGTAGATCGGCTTGGCCATGAACGCATAGGCTGTTCCCAGTGCGAATATCACGGCCGCGATCAACCCGATCAGCTTGCGGTCCAGCCACAGGTTGTCCAATAGTGCGCCCAGATTGATTTCGTCTTCTTCCATTACGCGTCTGTACGGGGATTATTGATTGAAGGAATTACCGGCCTGACGGCTGGTTTTTTCGGCGACTGCTTTAATGCGCATCGCCCATGCGTGCACGCCCTGCTCGATCAGCTCGGCCGCCTCGCGAAACGCATCGAGACCCTGGCGGTACGGGTCGGCGATGTCATATTTTTCGACTTCGTTCAGGAGATAGGTCTTGCCGCGGTACAGCGGGTATTGCATCACCAGATGGTCTTTCTGCTCGGTATCCATCACCAACACCAAATCGGCTGTCGCAACCATCCAGCTTTCAAGCTGCCGCGCGCGGTGCGCGGTGATGTCGATGCCCTTCTCGGACATCAGCAAAATCGCATTCTGGTCTGCCGGATTGCCGACCAGCGCACCCAGCCCGGCCGATGAAATCTCCAGATCGGGCAGCGCCTTTTTCATCAGGCCTTCCGCCATCGGGCTGCGGCAGATGTTGCCGATGCAGATGATCAGGATGCGTTTGATCATTTGATGACGCTGAGATATTTGCTATCCACGACCAGTTGCGCGGAAGGCAGGATCAGGTTGACGACACGGTTCCAGCGCGTCAGCGGGGTCGCATCGACATACACCACATCCCGGGGTTGCAGCTCGAAGCCTGCCGCCAGCGCGAGGCTCACCGGCGAGGCCGCGTCGAGATGGAACACCAGCGGATGCGCATCGCCGGTATTGCGTATCACGTAGATCTGGCGCGGGTCGCCGCTTGCGGTGCTGACACCGCCTGCTACGCCCATTGCTTCGTTGAGCGTGATTCTGCCATTGTGCGGCAGCACTGCGGTGGGCTTGGTCACGTCGCCGAGCACGAATATCTGGCTTTCTTCGCGCGGCGGCACGCGCACCATGTCGCCGCTCTTCAGCATGATGCGCGAAGGGTCGACACCGTGCGCGGCCAGCTGCGGCACGTCGACCAGGTAGTTTTTCCCGGCCCGGCTGATCGTTACCGCACCTGTGTCGCCCATGCTGGTTGCGCCGCCCGCGCGGCTCAGCGCCTCGGGCAGCGTCATCGGGATGTCGATGATCGGCAGCACGCCGGGCGTTCTGACTTCGCCGCCGATATACAGGCGTTTGCTGCGGTAGGACTCGACCCGGGCAATCAGCTCCGGTTTCTTGATGTACTTTTCATAGCGCTGCACCAGCAGGTCGTGCAGTTCGCGCTCGGTCAGGCCGACGACCTTGACCGCGCCGACATAGGGCAGGAATATTTCGCCCGTTGAATCGACCGGGTAACCGGTCGACATCAGGCTGTCCGCCGCGGTGTTCGGGATCGGCGCCATCACCACGGATACATTCGGCGTCATTGCGCTCTGGCCCAGCATCGTGACGGAGATCACATCGTTGACCCCGATCGTGTACGGTTTGGGGTCGGCAAACAGCGCGCCGACCTGCTGGTCGATATATTTGTCCCGCTCCGCCCGCTCTTCCCTGATCAGATCGGGGGTGATCTCCTTGAGCACCGGAGTCACGCCGGGTTGCGCGATGTCGTTGTTGATGCTCATGCCCGGCGCGGCGCTGCAGGCCGCCAGCAGCGGCAGAACCAGCACGGCGAGGCATGCGCCCAGGCTGCGAAGCGGGGTCAAACGGGTCTGACTGCTGCCCATAATGGCTCTGCCGGATTGCGGAGGAAATGGATCATTCATGCTAGCGGGATTGCGGCAGGAAAGTCTGAAACTGGACAACGTCGCCCTGCATCGGCGGAATTTGACGAGTACAAACTGCGGACGCTATTTCGCAAACGAGAAACTGCCTATTCACCTGCACCCCTTTGATTGAATTTGCGGCATTGGATCGGCGGGCCGACCCATAAAAACCGTGATGTCCTGCGGGTCAAATTATATTCGCATTGTGAAATTTCTAGTCATCTAATTGGGCAGCAATATTGTACAACTCCATATACAGCGGGCGATTGCGCACGATTCACGCGACTGTAACATTCCGGCCATAAGATCGCGCCCATGACACGATACAAAAACGCCGAGCGGCTGGTGATCTTCGACGCGGATGGCACGACCATCGACGCGTTTCATGCGATCCAGCTGACCTTCCTGCGCCACGGCATGGACATCGGCGACCTCGAACGCTTCCAGAAACGCCGCAAGCTGTTCAAGTACCTGGGCGGGCTGCGCGAGTTCCCGACCAACCTGCGCCGCCAGTTCGGCAAGCAGAGCCGCAAGCAGTTGCTGTCCACGCTGACCGATGTCTACCGCAACGAGGCGCGCCTGTATCCGGGCATCGCCGCGATGCTGCGCACCCTGATCGCGACGCCCGACGTCCGCATCGGGTTTGTGACCCGCAATGTGACGATAGAGCCTAAGGAAACGCTGGGGCGATTGTTCCGGCGCCACGACATCGATGCCCGCGAGTTCGACTACTTTGCATGCATCCCGCTCGGCGAGGGCAAGGCCGAATACCTGAAGGATGCGCGGCAATCCTTTGCGATCAATCCGGCGCGCAGCTATTCCTGCGGCGACGAGTACAGCGATTATGTCGCGGCGGTCAGGGCAGGCACGCATCCTTTCGTGGTCGCCTACGGTTTCGAGGACAGCATACGGCTCAGCGAGAAGTTCGGCGTGCCGCCCGATCTGATCTCGACCTCGCCCGACGAATTCACCGGCCGCTTGCTGCATGCGCTGGATCTTTACCGCGAAGCGCCTGCCCCGCGATTGCCCAGGCGCAGGATTGCCCGGATCGCAGGCTGACCAGACTCCAGGAAACCATATAAACAACCGCCAAAATATTATCCATGACCGAACTCACCGCGCCGCATAAAAGTGTCCACATTTCCTGCATCATCTGCGCATACAACGAGGCACCTCGTATCGCCGCGGTGCTTGCGGTCGCCGCCGCACATCCGCTGCTGCACGAGGTGATCGTGGTCGACGACGGCTCGACCGACAACACCGCCGAGATCGTCCGGCAATTCCCGTCGGTGAAGCTGATCTCGCAGCCGGTGAACCGCGGCAAGAGCATCGCGATGGCGACCGGCGTCGCGGCCGCGCAGAACGAATTGCTGATGCTGCTCGATGCAGACCTGACCGGCCTCGCGATCGAACATGTCAATGCGCTGGCGTTCCCGGTGCTGGCGGGCAAGGCGGATGTCAGCCTGAGCCTGCGCAGGAACAGCCTGGCGATTTTCCGCGCGATCGGACTGGATTTCGTTTCCGGCGAGCGGGTGATCAGGAAGGAACTGCTCAGCGATGTGCTGGAGGAAATGCACGGGCTGCCGCGCTTCGGCATCGAGGTATTTATGAACCGCCGCATCATCGCGCAGCAGTTGTCGATCGCGGTCACGCACTGGCCGACCGTCACGCAGTCGCGCAAGACCGAGAAGCTCGGCTACTGGAAAGGGATACGCGCCGAATGGCGGATGCTCGCCGACCTGTTTCAGCTCGACTATCCGCTCGCGCTTATTTCACAGACTTATCAGCTGCTGCTGTTGCGAATCAACCGCCCTGCCCCGATCGCATTTGCGGTGTGGATCCTGAAGCTGCGCGACAGCCTGCTGTAGGCGGCGCAGTTCAATTCATTTGGCGGGAGCGCTGTTGCCGAGCAGCTGCCACAGCGCCTTGCCGACGAACAGGAAAAATACCGGCGCGCACGCGATCAGGTACCAGTAATAGAGCGCGAAGCGCCACATCAGCAGCACCGCGCCCAGCGTCGCATGATCGAGCACCGGCGCGAGCAGCGCGGTGAAGCTGAGTTCGACGCCGC
>JAJDNO010000030.1 GCA_022340615.1 Gallionella sp.
GATGCGCGCTTCGATTTTCGCGCTGATTGCCGCATCGTCCACCCCGTCCGCATTTGCGCCTCCCTGCAGGAATTCGGCCGGATCGCGCTGCAGCAGACCCAGCACGCCGCCCAGTGCTTTGAGCTGTGCGGCCAGTTGCAATGAATTTGATTTATTCACCTCGTTGGCCAGATCGAACAGCACCGCGACCGCTTCCGGCGTGTTGAAATCGTCGTCCATTGCTGCCTTGAAGCTCTGCGCATGGGGTTCGTCCCAGTCGACCCCGTTCTCCGCGTTCAGCGTCACATTCCTGAGTGCGGTATACAGCCTTGCCAGCGCTCCCTTCGCGTCGTCCAGGTGCACGTCGGAATAATTCAGCGGACTGCGGTAATGCGCGCGCAGGATGAAGAAGCGCACCACTTCGGCATCGTATTTTTTCAGCACTTCGCGGATCGTGAAAAAATTCCCCAGGCTCTTGGACATTTTTTCCTTGTCGACATTGACGAAGCCGTTGTGCATCCAGTAATTCACGAACGTGCAGCGGTGCGCGCCCTCGCTCTGCGCGATCTCGTTCTCGTGGTGCGGGAACTGCAGGTCCGCGCCGCCGCCATGGATGTCGAAATGATCGCCGAGCAGCCTGGCGCCCATTGCCGAACATTCGATATGCCAGCCGGGCCGGCCCTTGCCCCACGGTGAATCCCATTTGACCTCGTCCGATTCCTGCTCCCTGGCGTGTTTCCACAGCACGAAGTCGAGCGGGTCATGCTTGCTGCCGGCAACCTCGACGCGCTCGCCGGCGCGCAGGTCTTCCAGCGACTTGCCGGACAGCTTGCCGTAGCCGGGAAACTTGCGCACCGCGTAATTCACGTCGCCATCCTCCGCTAGGTAGGCCAGTCCGTTGGCCTCGAGCTTCCCGATCATGTCCAGCATCTCCGGCACATACCGGGTCGCGCGCGGCTCATGATCGGGACGCAGCACACCCAGCGCATCGGCATCCTCGTGCATCGCTGCGATGAAACGCGCGGTGAGGTCATGGATGGATTCGCCGTTCTCCGCCGCTCGCTTGATGATCTTGTCGTCGATGTCGGTGATGTTGCGCACGTAATCCACCTGATAATCCGAAGCCTTGAGCCAGCGGTACACCATGTCGAACACCACCATCACGCGCGCATGGCCGAGATGGCAATAGTCGTACACCGTCATGCCGCACACATACATGCCGACCCTGCCCGGCACGAGCGGCACGAATTCCTGTTTGTCACGCGCAAGCGTGTTGTAGATTTTCAACATTCAGAGCCCCGGTTAAATCGATTTCAGATGCGCTTACCCGCATCTGAGGAATAATCCAGCGAAACATCTTACAATGCAGATGATGGAATAGAGAAATTTATGCGCAATTTTCCAGAGCCTCACCGATGAATTCCCGATCAGCCGCGATACAGAATCGCGCCATACGCGCTGCTTCCAACATGCCCGCCGGACACTGGCTATGCTACATATTATGCTGTGCCGACGGTAGCCTTTATACAGGCATCACCAATGATCTGGTAAAGCGCCTTGCCGCGCATGATGCGGGCACAGCAGCCCGCTACACGCGTGGCCGCGGCCCGGTCAGGCTGATGTTTGTCGAGGGCTGCGCCGGCAAATCAGCCGCGCTGAAGCGCGAGATGAACATCAAGCGCCTGCCCCGATCAGGCAAACTCGCGTTGATTGCATCCGCTGCGGGTTAGCCCTGTAAAATGGCCGCGATGTGCTGACGCCAACTGCCGAAAACCGGTAAAATGCGCACCTTTGCTACTGTCCGAACCGCCACATGCTCACCTTCCAGCAAATCATCCTGACCCTGCAAAACTATTGGGACCAGCAGGGTTGCGCGCTGCTGCAACCCTACGACATGGAGGTTGGCGCGGGCACCTCGCATACTGCAACATTTTTGCGCGCGCTCGGTCCGGAACCCTGGAAAGCAGCCTATGTACAGCCTTCGCGCCGCCCCAAGGACGGCCGCTACGGCGAAAACCCGAATCGCGGCCAGCATTACTACCAGTTCCAGGTGGTGCTGAAACCGGCGCCGAAAGACATACTCGACCTGTATCTCGGCTCGCTGCAAGAACTCGGTTTCGACCTGAAAAAGAATGACGTGCGTTTCGTCGAGGACGACTGGGAAAACCCGACGCTGGGCGCCTGGGGCCTGGGCTGGGAGGTATGGCTGAACGGCATGGAAGTCACGCAATTCACCTATTTCCAGCAGGTCGGCGGTATCGACTGCCGGCCGATCACCGGCGAAATAACCTACGGACTGGAACGGCTCGCGATGTACCTGCAGGGCGTGGAGAATATGTTCGATCTGGTATGGACCGAGGGCGTGACCTATCGCGACGTGTATCACCAGAACGAGGTAGAGCAATCTGCCTACAACTTCGAACACAGCGACGTGGAATTCCTGCTCGGGGCATTCGGCAGCCACGAAAAACAGGCCCGATACCTGATGGAAAAGCAACTGGCTCTGCCCGCCTACGAGCAGGTGCTCAAGGCAGCGCACACCTTCAATCTCCTTGATGCGCGCGGCGCGATCTCGGTGACCGAACGCGCGGCCTATATCGGCCGTATCCGCAATCTTGCGCGCAGTGTCGCCAGAAGCTACAAGGAGAGCCGCAGGCGCCTTGACCCGCCGTTCCCGATGGCACCACGCGAATGGGCCCTTGATGCGATTGCGCAGATGGACGCCGAAAAGCCTCCGGCCGGACACCCGAAGGAGGCCGCACAATGACGACGACCCGGAACCTGCTCGTCGAACTGCTGGTAGAGGAACTGCCGCCGAAGTCGCTGAAGATACTCGGCGAGTCTTTTGCCGATGGGATTTTCACGGGACTCCAGTCCAGGGATTTTCTGGAAACGACTTCTGTTTCGACAGCCTTTGCTTCCCCAAGAAGACTTGCGGTCCATGTTACCGATGTCCGTGAAATCTCCCAGCCACGCCCACAACCCCCAAAGCAGCTTATGCCCGTGGCGGTGGGTCTCGACTCCGAAGGCAAACCGACCGCCCCGCTGATCAAGCGATTGCGTGCCATGCACACCGATGAAGTTGATATCCAGTGGCTGATGAACGAGCGCGTTTTTGTAGATGAAGAAAGTGGCAAGCAGGTGTTGAAGTATCGTGAGGGTCTTGCCGCTGGGTTGCAGTTGTCTGTCGGTCTCGAAGGCGCGCTTGAAGACGCGCTGGAAGGATTGCCGATCGCCAGGGTGATGACCTATCCGAATCCGTCGGGAAACGGCTGGAAGACCGTGAACTTCGTGCGTCCGGTGCACGGGCTGGTCGCTCTGCACGGTAAAGAGACTGTCCCGGTCAGCGCGCTGGGCCTGATTGCCGGGCGCGAGACCCGGGGTCATCGTTTCGAGGCGCACAGCGCGACGATTTCAATCCGCGATGCCGACAGCTACGAAGCACAGATGGAATTTGAGGGTGCCGTGATTCCGGGATTCGGAAAGCGCCGCAAAGCGATCGCGCTTCAGCTTGCCGATGCCGCGGCCAAAGCGGGCCTCAGGCCGATCGATGATGGTGCATTGCTGGACGAAGTGACCGCGCTGGTCGAGCGCCCGAATGTGCTGACGGGAACGTTTGAAAAGGAATTTCTGGAAGTCCCGCAGGAATGCCTGATACTGACGATGAAGGCAAACCAGAAATATTTCCCGCTGCTGGATGCCAGCGGCAAACTCACCAACCACTTCCTGATCGTATCCAACATCCGTCCTGAAGATGCCAGCCTGGTGGTAGGCGGCAATGAGCGCGTGGTCCGTCCGCGCCTTGCAGACGCCAAATTCTTCTACGACAAGGATCGCAAGCAGACTCTCGAATCGCGCGTCGGCAAACTCGCCAGCGTGGTTTATCACAACAAGCTCGGCACCCAGTTGCGGCGCGTCGAACGCATTGCGACTTTGTCCGGGACCATTGCTCGCATGCTGGGCGTCGACAAGGCGGATGCTGAACTGGCGGCACGCCTGTGCAAGGCGGATCTGCTGACCGACATGGTGGGTGAGTTCCCCGAACTGCAGGGCATCATGGGACGCTATTACGCGCTGCACGATGGAGAAGACAGGGTCGTGGCGGATGCAATCGAGGCGCATTACCACCCGCGCTTCGCCGGAGACACTTTGCCTCAGGGTCCCATCGCCTGCGCCGTGGCGCTGTCCGACAAGCTGGAAACGCTGGTTGGCATCTACGGAATCGGCCAGGTGCCCACCGGCGACAAGGATCCGTTCGGTTTGCGCCGCCATGCGCTGGGTATATTGCGCATTCTGATCGAAACGCCTATCGATCTGCCGCTGGAAGCATTGCTCAAGACTGCCGCCGCAAATTTCCCCGCGGGCACACTGGGTGCGTCGGTGACAAATGATGTCCAGGCCTTCATGCTGGACCGCTTGCGCGGCTATCTGCGCGAGCGCGATTTCGAGGTACAGCACATCGAGGCGGTGCTTTACATGCTGAACGGACACCTGCACGAGGTTCTGCCACGGCTGGAAGGCGTGCGCGATTTTGCCTCACTTGAGGTTGCCAAAGATCTCGCTGCGGCCAACAAACGGGTGCAGAACATCATGCGCAAGAACCGTGAAGAAATCGGCTCCGATCTGGAAGGCGCGGTATTCAAACCCGGGCTGCTGACCGAAGCAGCCGAACAGGATCTGTACCAGGCCATGATAGACATAACCCCGTTCGTGCAGGGTTACCTGGACCGCGGCGAATACGGAAAAAACCTGAAGGCACTGGTCACCCTCAAGCCGTTCATCGACGACTTTTTCGAGAAAGTCATGGTAATGTGCGACGACAAGCGCCTGCGCATCAACCGCGCGCTGCTGTTGCAGCAGCTTGGCAGGCTGATGAACCAGGTCGCCGACATTTCCAAACTGGCAAGCTGATATGAAATTAATCATTCTCGACCGCGACGGGGTAATCAACCTGGATTCCGACCAGTTCATCAAGAAGCCTGAGGAATGGAAACCGATTCCCGGCAGCCTGGAGGCGATCGCTCGCCTGAATCAGGCCGATTACCGGGTAGTGGTCGCAACCAACCAGTCCGGCATCGGGCGCGGACTGTTCGACATGCCCATGCTGAACGCGATCCACGACAAAATGCACAAGTCCTGCGCGCTGGCCGGTGCGCGCATCGATGCGGTGTTCTATTGCCCGCATACTGCCGAAAGCCGTTGCAACTGCCGCAAACCGAAGACCGGAATGCTGGAAGAAATTGCCGAAAGATATAACGTCAGCCTCGCCGGCGTTCCTGCGGTGGGGGACTCGCTGCGCGACCTGCAGTCTGCCGCATCAATGGGTGCGCAGCCCTATCTGGTGCTGACCGGCAAGGGCCTGAAAACACAAGCGGCGGGGGATTTGCCGGAAGGTACCCGTGTGTTTGCGGATCTTGCCACCGTGGTCGCCGAACTTTTATAGTTAGAAATATGCTGGTCATACGCTCGCTGATTTTCCTGTTGCTGCAAATCGTCATTACGGCCGTATTTTCCGCATTTGTATTGTTTACTTTCCCCCTCGGCCGTTTGACCCGTTACCGGATCATCTCGCAATGGGCCAGGATGATGCTGCCGATATTGCGGGTGGTATGCGGCATACACCACGAAGTGCGCGGCATCGAGAATCTGCCGAAAAAGCCGTGCATCGTGATGTGCAAACACCAGTCCGCGTGGGAGACGCTGGCGCTGCAAGTCGTCTTTCCCCCGCAGGTATGGGTACTGAAGCGCGAACTGCTGTGGATACCGCTGTTCGGCTGGGCGCTGGCGCTGACCAGCCCGATCGCAATCAAGCGCAGCGATGGCAAAGGCGCGATGAGGCAATTGCTCAAACAGGGCAAGGAAAGACTGGAACAGGGCTTCTGCGTGGTGGTCTTTCCCGAAGGCACACGCATACCCTACGGCCAGCGCGGCAAATACAAGATCGGCGGCGCGCTGCTCGCGGCAAGCACCGGCGTCCCGGTGGTTCCGGTGGCGCACAACGCCGGACGCCTGTGGGGACGCAATGCATTCAGCAAGCACCCCGGCCTGATCACCATGAGTATCGGTGCCCCGATCGATACCAGCGGGCTCAAGGCGGATGAGATCATGCAGCGTGTCGAAACATGGATTGAAAACGAGATTGAAAACCTTGCCCACTGATGCCTGCAACCTGCCCGGAAAAAGTTGCGTAAATTAACCGCCCTGCCCGCCGTAGAACAGCGCGCCGCCCTCCTCGCCGGCAAGCAGATCACCTATACACTCAAACGCAGCGGCAAACGCCGCAGCATCGGCCTGCGCATCGATGACCGCGGGCTGACGGTCAGTGTGCCGTTGCGCGCGTCGGAGAAATGGCTGAACAGCGTGCTGCAGGAGAAAGCGCACTGGGTGGTGGAAAAGCTGGACGGATGGCAGATGTGCAGTCAACCGGAGCTGCGCTGGCAGGACGGCGAGCAGATCGATTTCCTCGGCGAACTGCTGGAGTTGCGCGTGAAGGAAAGTCTGTTTGCCTCCCCTGTGCAGCGGCGCGGCGGCGAGCTGTGGGTATTCGCGGCAGGCGACCGCGATAATGCGCATGTCGAGCAGGCTGTTGCGAACTGGTACCGGTTCGAAGCCGAACAATTTTTCGCGGCGCGCGTGGCACATTACGCTCCGCTGCTGAATGCCGTGCCGCGCACCGTCCGGCTGTCGCAGGCGCAGACCCAGTGGGGCAGCTGCACCGAACGAGGAGCAGTAAGTCTGAATGTTCAACTTATCAAGCTGCCGCCGCGTCTGATCGACTATGTGGTGGTGCATGAGCTGGCGCACCTGCGCGAACTGAACCATTCACCCGCTTTCTGGCGCGTGGTGGAAAGCGTCTGTCCGGATTATGCCAGCCTGCGCAGCGAGCTCAGGGCTGTTGCGATCAGATGACTTATAATCCGGCAAGTTAAATTTTTTCAGGTGCAATCATGCGTTCCAGCTTCATCCTGTTCATCATCGCGATCCCGGCCTTGCTGCTGCAAGGCTGCGGGCACAAAGGCCCGCTGATGCTGCCCGAGCCTCCGCCCCGTACTGCGCAGGTCCATGAGATCATCGCGCCGGCATCCGGCGTGCCCGCCTCCCAACCCGGCAATCAGCCATGAACGAATACTTCCATTATCAGCACGACGCGCTTTATGCCGAGCAGGTCCCGCTGGCTGACATCGCGGCAAAGTTCGGCACGCCCTGCTATGTCTATTCCCGCGCCGCCCTGACGGACGGCATGCGCCAGTTCAGCGATGCACTGCAGGGTCGTGAACACCTGATTTGCTATGCGGTAAAGGCCAATTCCAACCTGGCTGTGCTGAATCTGCTGGCGCGTCTCGGCGCGGGATTCGATATCGTATCGGGCGGCGAATTGCAGCGCGTTCTGGCCGCAGGCGGTGACGCGGGCAAGGTGGTGTTCTCCGGCGTCGGGAAAACCGTTGCCGAGATGCGCATGGCGCTGGATGCGGGCATATTGTCCTTTAACGTCGAGTCCGATGCGGAACTGGATCGCCTGGACCGGGTAGCCGGCGACATGGGCAAGATTGCGGCGGTAAGTCTGCGTGTGAATCCCGACGTGGACGCGAAAACCCATCCCTATATTTCCACCGGGCTGAAGCAGAACAAATTCGGCGTAGCCTATGACGATGCGCTCAGGCTGTACAGCAAGGCGCGCAGACTGCCCAACCTGCGCATTACCGGGATGGACTGCCACATCGGTTCACAGCTCACCGAAACCAGCCCGTTCATCGCAGCGGCCGAAAAAATTCTGTTGCTGGTGGACTCGCTCGCCAAAGAGGACATCAGGCTCGAACATCTCGATCTGGGCGGCGGACTGGGCATACGCTACAAGGACGAAACACCACCGGCTATAGCCGACTATGTGGCCGGCCTGCTGGCGGCACTGAAAGGCCGGAGCGAAAAACTGCTGCTCGAACCGGGCCGGGTTCTGGTAGGCAATGCCGGTATTCTGCTGACCCGGGTCGAATATCTCAAGCATGGCGAAGAAAAGAATTTTGCGATCGTGGATGCAGCAATGAACGACCTGATGCGTCCATCCCTGTATGACGCCTACCATCACATATTGCCGGTTCAGCATGAAAATGCTCCCGCGCAGAATTACGAAGTTGTCGGGCCTATCTGTGAAACGGGGGACTTCATCGGCCATGACCGGGAACTCGCGATTGCCCAGAACTCCTTGCTGGCAGTGCTTTCCGCAGGTGCATACGGCATGAGCATGAGTTCAAATTACAACACCCGTCCCCGTGCCGCAGAGGTGATCGTTGACGGGACTCACATACACCTGGTTCGCGAACGAGAGCAACTGTCGCAGTTATATGCAGGGGAATATCCGATTCCATGATGTTGCAATTTCTGCGAATGTTTTTCACGATACTTGTTGCACGTTTTTTTAAACGCCGATACAGTACCGGTGCCGCAACCGTCTCTAGCTGGTAAACAGGGCGTTTGGTTGTGCAGTGAGTCGTGGAAATTATTCTAAATTTTATGGAGAATTAAAATGGCAACATCCAAAGCAAAGAAATCCGCAGCCAAAAAGCCCGCAGCTAAAAAGTCCGTCGCAAAGAAATCCGCAGCCAAAAAGCCCGCAGCTAAAAAGTCCGTCGCAAAGAAATCCGCAGCCAAAAAGCCCGCAGCTAAAAAGTCTGTCGCAAAGAAATCCGCAGCCAAAAAGCCCGCAGCTAAAAAGTCTGTCGCAAAGAAATCCGCAGCTAAAAAGCCCAAAGGCAGGGGAATCCTGGGCGCGTAGTACCTGCCTCACAAGGGGCGCGGTCGACCGCCTCGCCCTTTCCAATCGGCTCAAATCCGCCGCGGTAGTCTGCGCACCTCACTGCACCGGTGTTTCCCGGGCGGGCCACACTTGAACAATTCTGAATTGCGGTATTCCCCGCAATCGGCGGCCGGCTGACCATTCCAAAGATTTTTCGGCAGAAGAACCACCGGGCTGTTGCCCGGTTGCGCGTCCGAGTCTGCGAATCATTAAAGCAGGAAGATCGTTGCCAGACCGAGAAAGATGAAGAAACCGCCGCTGTCGGTAATCGCGGTAATCATCACACTGGAACCGATGGCCGGATCGCGACCGAGCTTTTGCATGACCAGCGGAATACCCAGGCCGACCGTCGCGGCCACCATCAGGTTCAGCACCATTGCGCCGGTCATCACGATGCCCAATGGTACGTTGTGGTACAGGAAATAGGCGAACAGGCCTGCAACCCCGCCCCAGACCAGGCCATTCAATCCGCTGATCGCCAACTCCTTGAAAAACAATCTGCGTGCGTTTTCATGCGAGATTTGTCCAAGGGCCAGCGCGCGTATGATGATGGTGGTTGTCTGATTGGCCGAATTACCCGCAATACCCGCGACGATAGGCATCAAAGCAGCCAGGGCAACGAATTTTGCGATCGTCCCCTCAAATGCACCGATCACCCTTGAGGCAAAAAATGCGGTGCAAAGATTCAACGCCAGCCATGTCCAGCGGTTCTGTGCACTCTTCCACACCGAAGCGAAAATATCCTCTTCCTCGAGCAGACCGGCAAAATTGAGCAACTCGGTATCGGATTCCTCGCGTATGAAATCCAGCACCACGTTCACCGTTACACGCCCGAACAGCTTGCCATCCTCATCCACGACCGGCGCGGAAACCAGATCATAGCGCTCGAATGCCTGGGCGGCCATGTCGGCCTTGTCATCGGGATGCAACTGGATAATATCGGTCAGCATCAGGTCGCCGACGATATCTTCAGGCTCATTGACGACCACCAGGTTGATCGGCAGCACGCCCTTGAACTTTTCGTTGCGGTCAACCACGAACACCTGGTCGGTATGGTCGGGCAATTCTTCGAAACGGCGCAGATAGCGCGACACCACTTCGAGCGTGACATCTTCGCGCACATGCACCATATTGAAATCCATCAGCGCGCCGACTGAATCTTCCTCGTAGGACATTGCCGTCCGCAGTTGTTCGCGTTCTCCGATGGGCAGAGACTTGAACACATCGCGAATCACGTTCTGCGGCAGGTCGGGCGCAAGGTCGGCGATCTCGTCTGTGTCGAGCTGTTCAGTGGCCTCGCGCAGCTCTTCCCGGCTCATGGCCTCGATCAGCGACTCGCGGACCGCATCGGACACCTCGATCAGAATTTCGCCGTCGTTCTCCGATTTGACCAGCTCCCATACCAGCAAACGCTGTTCGATCGGCAGAGCTTCCAGGATGCAGGCGATGTCCGCGGGGTGCATGCCGTCCAGCTTGCGCTGCAATTCGGCAATATGCTGTTTGTGCGCCAGGGTATCGAGCAAGGCGTGGCGGTCGTCGCGAGGCAGCTGCTGGCGATGGATCACTTCCTCCAGCAGCGCGTGCTTGTGCAACAGCGCTTCCACCTGTTTCAGGTGTTCCTGCACATTCTCGGTGTAGTGATGTTCCTGGCTGGAGTCGGTCATCGCGCATTTCCTGTAAAACGCGCGCTATTGTAAAGAAAACCCTCGCCCGGCGCTCAGGGAATTTCCACGTAGTTCATGCGTTCCAGGATGATATCGGTCTTGCGCAGCAGGCCGGGAGCCTCGCGGTGATGGTCGTAGTAGCGCGGGTTGGGCACCATCGCGGCAAGCTTGGCCGCCTGTTCTGCGGTGAGTTGTGATGCATTCTCGTGATAATAATGGCGTGCCGCCGCCTCAACTCCGAACACACCATTTCCCCATTCGATCACGTTCAGATAAATCTCGAAGATGCGCTGCTTGTCCATCACCGCCTCAAGCATCAGTGTGATCACGGTCTCCTGGAGTTTGCGCCAGGGGGTGCGTCGGGTGGAAAGGAACAGATTCTTTGCAAGTTGCTGGCTGATGGTGGACCCGCCCGCGACAATCTTGCCTTTCCTGAGATCCTTTTCGTAGGCCTTCTGTATCCCTTCCCAATCGAAACCGACATGGTCGACGAAGCGGGCATCTTCGGCAGCGATCAGCGCGCGTTTCATATTGTCGGAAATTTTTGAGTAGCGAACCCACTTTTGCCGGAGTTCGGCATTGGGATTCCTGTCCTGCATGATTTCCAGACGTGTGTCCATGAACGCGCTGCTCGACGGGTTGAATTTGATCCACCAGCAGACATGCGCGAACAGCCATATCTGATACAGGAACAGCAAGGCAACAAGCAGCTTCACACTGCGCCAGAACCAGCGCATCAACGGACTTCTGGATTTTCTCATTGAAATTTTCGCAGCGCCTCGATTACCGGCGCGGTTTCGGGGCGGATTCCGCGCCAAATGAAGAACGATTCTGCTGCTTGTTCGACCAGCATGCCCAGGCCGTCCGCAACCCTTGCGGCACCTTGCGCGCGGGAAAATTTCATGAACGGTGTCTCGCGCCCGTACATCATGTCATAAGCCAGTGCGCCGGACGCGAAAACTGTCGGTGGCAGCGGAATCCGATCGCCGCTCAGTCCGGCGGAAGTCGCGTTGATCACTACGTCGAATTGCCGGTCTGCGATGTCATCCAGACTGCCGCTCGATACGACGGGACGCAGCGAAGAGAAGCTGGCTGCCAGCGTGCGTGCTTTATCCGCGGTGCGATTTGCGATGGTCAGTTTTGCCCCCGCCTCCGCCAGCGGCAGGGCAACCCCGTAAGCGGCACCTCCCGCGCCGATCAGCAGCACACGTTTGTTATGCAGCACGAAACCAAGATTGGAGCGTATGTCCCTGATCAGCCCTGTGCCGTCGGTGTTGTCGCCCAATATTGCATCGCCATCGGGGCTGAACTGCAGCGTATTGACTGCCTGCGCCGCTTCCGCCTGCGCCGAACGCTGCGTTGCCAGATTGAATGCCTCGAACTTGAACGGCACGGTGACGTTGCAGCCCTTGTAGCCTTTCCCGCGTAGCGCCATCACCCTGGCGGCAAAACCGTCCAGCGGCGCCTCAATCGCTTCATAGCTGATGTCCTCCCGGGTCTGTCTGGCGAACATCGTGTGTATCAGCGGCGACTTGCTGTGGGATATCGGGTTGCCGATAACGGCATAACGGTCTGTCATTTTAAATACGCTATAAATTTGCTCTGCGCATTGTAATGAAAATTAGCCGGCTTTTCGTGGATTCCGCAACCATACCGCAACAGCCCCGGCAAGCGACTATTCACTTTCCATCCGGTCCGAAGAAGTGAACGACCAGGTGCGCGTAATGGTCAGGATGTCGGTATCCCTGGTAATGCTCGGCGGCAGCGGCGAAAACGGCGCAGCAAGTTTGACGATGCGCACCGCTGCTGCATCAAGTATCGGTTTCCCTGAAGACCGGCTCACTTCGATGCTCTCCACGCTGCCATCCGCGCGTATCGAAACGCTGAGCTGCAGTTTGCCGAAGATATGCTGGCGGCGTGCCTGCTCAGGGTAATTCAGGTTGCCGATGCGTTCCACCTTGATTCGCCAGTCCTCGATGTACTGGGCAAAACGGTATTCCTGCGTCCGCGCGCCGATGAACTTGCGCCGCGGCAGCTTCTGGTAGGCGTCCCAGTTCTTGTTGATTTGCGCTTCGAGGCGGGCCATTTCCAGCGCCTTCTGCACCAGTGCTTCGCCATTGCTGGATTTGTCGTTCTTGTGCTTCTCCAGTTCTTTCTGTACCGAGCTGTAGTCGCTCTTCATCACAGTCAGCATGCGCTTCGTCTTCGCCTCGAGCGTTTCAACGCGCTTGGCTTCCTGCTCGGGAGAAAATCTGGGGTCGTCGCTGATCGACGGCAGCGGGCTCTTGGCCTGCCGGTCTTCCTCGGTATTGCCGCCGCCGTCCAGATTGTGCTGGGCCAGCGCATCGGCATGGAAAGGGGTGGATTCCGATTTGCTGTTTACCAGCACCACCTGCAGCGGCCGAAAATAGCCTGCCGCCTTGCTCGGATCGGGCATCACCAACGCGACACCGAACAGCAGGAACGTGTGCAGCACGATGGAAAAGTACATCGAAAAGGAGAGTCTCGTCCTTAAATGCGACAGGAGCCCGGTTTTCTTCCTGGTTTTCAAACGTTGTCCTCTGTCGGCGCGATATAGCGCGATTGCAGATTCAGGTCGAGCAGGTCTATCGCGACGACCGCCAGCCTCACCCGGGTACCGGCCGGCAATTCCGGCAGCGACGGCACCTTGAAAACCAGCGGTATGTTGTCGAGCTTCACCAGATTCTCGCGCAGCACGATCGCTTCTACCTGCTCAATGATTTCCTGCTGCAGCCAGCGCAGGCACCAGTACCGCTCCATGCTGCGCTGGAAGTCGTTGTAGATACCGTACATGGTATCGAAATCGCGCATCGTCGAGTACAGCGCGGTATCGTTTTTCGGATAGGCGGGTTCTTCGCCGCGCAGCATCGCGATGATCTGGCGCTGATTCACCATGTCCACGTAGCGGCGGAGCGGTGAACTAGACCACATGTACTGCGCGACGCCCAGCCCCTGATGCGGTGCGGCGACCGTGCTCATCTTCACCTTGCCGTTCTGCTGGGTGCGATAGATACCGACAAATCCGTGCTCGGCAAGGTGTTTGCCCCATTCGCTGTTGACCAGGATCATCAGCTCGGAAACCACCTTGTCGATTGGCGAACCGCGCCGTCGCTGGGTGATGCTGACCCGGCTGTTCTCGCTGACTGCACTGTTGTCGCTGGACGGGTCATTTTCGATATGAAAGTTGTAATCCACCTGCTGGGTGCTGTTGTCGGCCGGCTTGCCGCGACCGGCCTCCAGCTTCTGCACCAGCTTCCAAAGCAGCGCCAGCTCTTCCGCGTAGGGATAATCCAGCTTTTCCGCCGCCAGCGTGTCCTCGTTGAACAGCGGTTCAAGCGTGTCGTGGCGCAGGTTCGCCGCGATGCGGATACGCTCGATACGGCTCTCGTGGCCGAGTATCGCCATTGTCTCGCCGTCGATTTCGTTGTACATCGACAGCGCCAGGCAGACGCGGTCCGCGCAAAGCGTGAAAGTGTCGACCACACTGTCCGGCAGCATGGTGATCTTTGCTCCCGGCATGTACACGGTGGAGAGGCGCTGCGCGGCAACCCGGTCGCCGTCGGAATCGCGCGGCATACCCAGTACCGGCGCGGCGATGTGCACACCGACCCGCCAGTTTCCGCCGGGCAGCTTCTCCACTGAAATCGCATCGTCGATTTCGGTGGTGGCCGCATCGTCGATGCTGAATGCCTGCACCCCGGACAGCGGCAATTCTTCCCATGTGCTCAATTCGACCGGCGGAAAACCGGTGCCGTCCGGAAAATGCTCGAACAGGAATTTTCTCAGGTGGTAATCGTGCGTGGACGGCAGCGCACCGCAGCGATGCATCAGGTGGGCTGCCGACAGATGCGTCGCGGCACAGGCGGCTTCCAGCGCTTTTACCTCGATGGTGTTGCGGTCCGGTTTGTAGAGCAGGTATTCGAGATGGTCGGTGAATTCGGCGGGCAGCTCGAAGCGCGTGAGCTGCTCGGTATAGCGCGCCTGCAACGCCAGTTGCTGGCGTTTCTTCTCGGCCCCGGCCAGGGCGGCCTTCAGCACGTCGGGCGGCGCGGCGCGGTATCGGCCTTTGCCTTTCTTGTGGAAATAGATCGGCGCGCCGTGCAAACACATCAGCACCGCGGCCGCTTCCAGCGCGCTCGGCGTATGGCCGAAATATTCGGCGGCAATCTGCTCGGCGCCGAACTCTTCGGGCGGACAGCACTCCCACAGGAATTCCACTTCGATGGTTTGCGACAGCGCCTCTGCCTGCGCCATGAATTCGGCCAACGCGGGCTGGGTGAAACGCAGCATCACGTTGGCGGCCTTGACCTTGCTGCGCTTGCCGGACAGTGCTTCGATCTGGAGCGAGGTGGTGTTGTCGGCCATGATGCTGCCGACCTTGAAACTGCCGTCTTCTTCGTAAAGGATATTCATCGGGGGTGAGGCGAAAATAGTGGCGCAATTATACCCTGTCGGCGGCCACTGACTTCACCCCGGATCAAGCTTTACCGAGCAAGGCCGGTTGCCGGCCTGCCTGCGGCGCCGGAACCGGATTTTGGCAACATCGCGAACCTGAGGAGGTAGAATGCCTGCAATGAACAAGACTGTTTGCCCGACCAACTGCAAATCGCGATTCCCCGCGCCGGGCCGCTCCGGCGCATTGCGCAGATCCGCGGCAGCGATGGCACTGTGCAGGACATGACGAAAGCCCACATCAGCGAATCGCGATTGCGGCTTAGGGCCTGGCTGACGCTCGGCTATACGCTGTTCATCATGTACGGCAGCCTGTCGCCATTTACCGGCTGGCACGACCAGGGGCTCGATTTCAGCGATATCCTGCTCACGCCATTCAAGCAGACCTATACCGCGTTCGATGCGGTGATCAACCTGATGTCATACCTGCCCTTCGGCCTGCTGGTCGGCCTGACCGCCCGCGCGCGTTTCGGTGCACTCGCAAGCGTCGCCTTCGGCCTGTGCGCCGGCGTGTTGCTGTCCGCGAGCATGGAGTACCTGCAAATGTACCTGCCGATGCGCATCAGCTCCAACATGGACATACTGACCAACAGCTGCGGTGCGCTGATCGGCGTGATACTGGCGGTCAGCATCACCTCATGGACCTGGTTTTTCTCGCGGATGACGCGCTGGCGCAACGAGCTGTTTCGCCAGGGCAAGGAGATGGATTTCGGCCTCGCGTTGCTCGCACTGTGGGTGTTCGGGCAGGTCAATCCGTCGCTGCCGATGCTCGGCAACGTGTTCATCAGCGGCACTGCCAGCCAGCCCTTTGTGCCGCCGCATCCCGCACCGTTCAACGGGATGGAAAGCAGTGTCGTCACGCTGAACCTGCTGATGCTGGGCACGCTGCTGCTGACCCTGCTGCGCCGGCCGCGCCACATCTTCACGGCACTGCTGGTCGTGCTGAGCACGGTCGCGCTGATGAAATTCATTACCGCGGCACTACTGCTGAAGTCGTGGGCGTTGCTCCTGTGGATCAACAGCGAAGCAGTATTCGGCATGCTGCTGGGGATAGTGCTTCTGTTCTCGGCGCAGTGGCTGCCGCACCGCACCGTGATCGGCCTGGGTGCAGCCGCTGCGCTGTGGGATTTTGCGATGGTGAATTTCGTGTTCGACGACAACTCGCCCTCTGCCGCAATGTCGATCTACCACTGGCACTATGGACACCTGCTGAACTATAACGGACTCGCGCAGACCATCACGCTGGTGTTCCCGTTGCTGCTGCTGTCACACCTGTGGCACGCCAGAAAAATATAATTTCGCAAAGTATAATCCCGGTATCCGCTTCCATCCGTCTGCTGCCATGAGCTATTTCGACAAGCATGTCTTTTTCTGCACCAACCAGCGCGCCGGCGGCGAAGACTGCTGCAACAACCACGGCGCGCAGAAAGCTCGCGACTACGTGAAGGACAGAGTCAAGGCGCTCGGCATCTCCGGCAGCCTGAACAGGATACGCATCAATTCCGCAGGCTGTCTGGATCGCTGCGAAGAAGGCCCGGTGATCGTGGTTTACCCCGAGGGCACCTGGTATACCTATGTTGATGAAAACGATCTGGACGAAATCATCGAAGAGCACCTGAAGAACGGGCGCATCGTGGACCGGCTAAAGATCTAGTTTCATTAATTACGGCCGCAGGCCGGCTGCGTACCAGCGCGAAGGCAGCCTGCGGACATTTCAGGACATAAATTTCGAAAAATGATCAGCCATCTCGGTCGATATGAAGTTAATGAAGAACTGGGGCGGGGCGCAATGGGCATTGTCTACAAAGCCTATGACCCGCTGATCGAGCGATTCGTCGCAATCAAGACCATCAATCTCCAGACTCTGTCCAAAACGGAAAGGGACGAATACGCTGCCAGGTTCTATCAGGAAGCCAAGGCGGCGGGACACCTGAGCCATCCAAACATCGTCACCATCTATGACCTGGGGGAAAGCGGCGACGTGGCCTACATCGCAATGGAACTGATGGAGGGCCGCGAGTTGCAGGAGATGATTTACGGCAAAGGGCGCCTGCTGGTTACCGATGCGCTGAACATTGCAATCCAGGTCGCCGCAGGATTGTCCTATGCACACCAGCGCGGGGTCGTGCACGGCGATATCAAACCTTCAAACATCATGGTACTGGGCGACAATCTGGTCAAAATCGCCGACTTTGGCATCGCGAGACTGACTTCCTCCCATGTGAATTCTTCCACTGAAAGCGGGCAGGAAGAGGCGGTTTATGGAACCCCGCCATTCATGTCGCCCGAACAGATTCAGGGCAAATCGATTGATGCCCGATCGGACATTTTTTCGCTCGGGGTCGTTCTGTATTACATGCTGACCGACCGGCTGCCCTTTCCCGAGGAAGACATCGGTTTGCTCAGGCACCAGATTGCCGGTACTGAACCGGAAAGGCCCAGTTCAATCAATCCCGGGATCCCGGAAGCTCTGGATGCCGTCATTTACAAGTGCCTGGCAAAATCACCCGATGCCCGCTACAAGAACGCCAATGACGTGGCAAACGATTTGCGTTCATGCCTTTCTGCAATGCTGCATGCCGGTACCGGAACGGACCTGCCTTTCTCGTCGAACGTCAAATTCAAACGCCTGAAAAATCTGGTCGCACCGCGGCGATTTTCACGCAAGTTCGTCGCGAACGGCAGCTATATTGCAATGGTTGCACTGGTTGCGATTGCAATCATCGACTTCGTCACGCCGCCCGCGATCCAGATGCACCTGCTCTATATATTCCCGCTGATCATGATCAGTCTGCATTGCGAGCGCATCAAGCTGATCAGCGGGGCAGTCGTATTGGCCCTGTTTCTCCAGGGCTTCAATCTGGTGCATGATGCGGTTCCGGCATCCTCAAAGATTTTTCTCGCCATCATGGTACTGCTGTCCGATATCACCATCGTTTTTCTGTCCAGGATCGCGCGGATCAACTTTATCGAGGTCGAGCAGCTTTCATCCTTCGACAGCCTGTCCGGGCTGCGCAACCGGCTAAGCTTCGAGGTCATCGCGGACATCGAAATCGACCGTCAGCGGCACAGAAAAGCTGCATTTTCAATTGCCTATGCCGACATCAACAGGCTCAAGGAGTTGAACGAAACCAGGGGATACGCCGCCGGGGACAGGGCGATCAAGCTGGTCGCCCGTGTGCTTCGGGATAACATACGGCAGCTGGACACGCCCGCGCGGATAGGCGGAGACGAATTCGCGATCCTGATGCCGAATACCAATGCGGCCGATTGCGAGTCGATCTGCAGGCAACTGTCCCTGAAGATTGCACAGCAGATGGAAGACGCAGCACTCCCGTTGTCGACCAGCATCGGCTTTGCGACCTTTGAAAAGCCGCCCGCATCGATATCGGAAGTTTTCGACAGGTCCGAAAATGCGATGCACAGGGCCAAGGCAACCGGCAAACCATTTGCGGTAAGCGCCTAGCGTATTCGCCGAAGCGAGATAAAAAACATGGAAGCAGTACTGACAGATAATGTTTCGACAAAACCCTTCAACTTTTGCGCCGTTACGCCGCATTTCGGATATACATAGATAAATGCCCGCCCTGAAAAAATTTTCCGTCGCCGGCCCGGCCGGCAAACTCGAAGGTGTTGCGCACCTCCCCGACGGGGAGCCGCGCGCGATCGCGGTGGTCGCGCACCCGCTTCCAACCATGGGCGGCACAATGGACAACAAGGTGGTCACGACGCTGGCGAAAACATTTGTCGAACTCGGATTCATTGCGCTGCGCTTCAACTTTCGCGGCGTGGGCACCAGTGACGGAAATTTCGACAGCGGAAACGGCGAGGTCGAGGACGTGCTGGCAGTCGTGCGCGATGCGCAACGGGTATATGGTGATCTGCCACTGATCCTGTCCGGCTTCTCGTTCGGCGGCTATGTGCAGGCGCGCGCCGCGCAGCATCTGCACCCGCATCCGCACCGGCTGGTGCTGATCGCGCCTGCGGTGGGTCGCTCCGTTCCTTCGTTTGAGAATAGTACAGGCATGCCACCTGTGCGGCACGACACGCTGCTGGTACATGGCGAACTCGATGAAGTCGTCGCGCTGGCCGACGTGCTGCACTGGGCGCGTCCGCTGCACCTTCCTATCGTGGTATTGCCGGAGGCGGGACATTTTTTCCACGGTCGGCTGAACCAGCTCAAACAGATCGTGCTGCGCGCCTTCAACGGACAGCCCGTATGAACGCAATAATCAGCGCGCGCAAGCTGCGCAAAAGCTACGGCACACAAGTGGTGGTGGACGGCATCGACCTGTCCGTCCAGCGCGGCGAATGTTTCGGCCTGCTCGGGCCGAACGGCGCAGGAAAGACCACCACGCTGCGCCTGATGCTCGGCCTGATCGCGCCCGATTCGGGCGAATTGCAGCTGCTGGATCGTCCTGTGCCGCAGCAGGCGCGCGAGGCCCGGGTGCGTATCGGCGTGGTGCCGCAGATCGACAATCTCGACCCCGATTTCACCGTCGCGGAAAACCTGCTGGTGTACGGGCGCTACTTCGGCATCAGCGACGCTGCGATCAATGCGCGCATGCAGGAGTTGCTGGAATTCGCCAACCTGAGCAGCAAGCGCGACGCGAAGGTGCCGACGCTGTCAGGCGGGATGAAGCGTCGGCTGACCCTGGCCCGCGCGCTGGTCAACGATCCCGACGTGATTTTCCTCGACGAACCGACCACCGGACTCGACCCTCAGGCGCGACACCTGATCTGGCAACGCCTGCGCGAGCTGACCGCGCGCGGCAAGACCCTGCTGCTCACCACGCACTTCATGGACGAGGCGGAGAGGCTGTGCCATCGTCTCGCGGTGATGGACAACGGACGCATCATCAGCGAAGGGTCGCCGCGCGAACTGATCAGGAACAACATCGAGGCTGAAGTGGTGGAAGTGTATGGCGAGCCGGCGGCACAATGGGCAACTGAACACGCGGCAAAGTTTGCCGCGCGTTTCGAGGTGAGCGGCGAGACGGCATTCTGCTATGTTAACGACGCACAACATCTGATTGCGCATCTGCAATCGCAAAGCGGATTGCGCTACCTGCACCGCCCGGCCAACCTGGAGGACGTGTTCCTGAAGCTGACCGGACGGGAGATGCGCGAATGAACCTCATTTTCAGGATGCTTTATGTTTTCGTTCTGTCGAAATTCCGCGAGCCGCTTGGCACCGGAAGGTCGGTAAGCAGGTTGAGCTTGCGGGTATTGCCGAATGACCTGGATATCAACTTGCACATGAACAACGGACGCTACCTGACCATCTGCGACCTTAACCGCGTGGACCTGTTCATCCGCACCGGCCTGCTGAAAGCCATGTTCAGGCGCAGATGGATACCGGTCATAGCCGAACACACGATGACCTACAAAAAGCCGCTGGGACTGTTCGACCGGTACGATGTGCTTCTGGAAGTAACCCATAGTGACGAAAAGTATTTCTACATGACGCACACATTCATCAAGGACGAATGCATCATGGCGGAAGGCACTTCGAAAGGATGTGTCTATGCCCGCGGAGTCGGGGTAATCAGCCCCGCCGTTGCAAGGGATGCGGTGGAAGAGGACCAGGCGAATTGAACGCTCATCATTATTCACTTCCGCGCCTGAGCATCCGTTTCTTCCCGATCTGGCGGCGCCATTTCCTGGTGTGGCGCAAGATCGCGACCACCTCCGTCATAGGCCACATCGCCGACCCGATGATCTATCTGCTCGGCCTCGGCTACGGGCTCGGCAGCCTGCTGCCGCAGATGAACGGCACCTCCTACATGGTGTTCCTCGCTGCCGGTACGGTGTGCTACAGCACGATGAACAGTGCCAGCTTCGAGGCGCTGTATTCCGGCTTTTCGCGCATGCACGAGCAACGCACCTGGGAGGCAATCATGAACACGCCGGTGACGCTGGACGACATCGTCGTTGCGGAGATTCTGTGGGCGGCGAGCAAGAGCCTGATGTCCGGCGCGACGGTGGTGCTGGTGATCTGGCTGCTCGGCCTGTCACATTCGCCGCTGTCGCTGGGACTCCTGCCTCTCGCGCTTCTGGTCGGGCTGTGCTTCGCCTCTATCGGAATGATCATGACTGCGCTCGCCCCGGCCTATGATTTCTTCATGTACTACTTCACGCTGGTGGTCACGCCCATGATGCTATTATGCGGCGTGTTCTTCCCGGTCGCGCAGTTGCCGCCCTTCTGGCAGGGGGTTGCGCAGGCGCTGCCGCTGACCCACGCGGTGAACATTGCGAGGCCGCTGATCATCGGCCATGTTCCGGAAGGACTGATGCTGCATATTGCAGTATTGCTGTGCTATACATTGTTCGGGTTTTATCTGTCGCTGGTTCTGTTCCGGCGCAGGCTTGCCCGGTAAGGGTGCTTACAATGAACGAGGCGAACGGCAGCCTTGATCCGGGAGCCAATTCAAATATCATCAATATCACCTGTGCAGGACCGGCCCTGCACAGGTCAAATCCTTACAAAACAAATACAGGAGAATGACGGATGTACAACACATTCAAACCCGAACAACCCATGAGCTTGATGGACTTTGTCCGCGCCGCCAAGTCCTGCATCACGGAAGTCACCCCGCAGGAGCTGGTCGACAAACTCAACAACAAGGATGATCTGCTGTTGATCGATGTGCGCGAGCATGGCGAATATGAAAATGGCCACATCAACGGAGCACACCTGGTCCCGCGCGGCATCATCGAGGCCGCCGCCGACCCGGCCTATCCCAAACACGTGCCGGAACTGACTGCCGCCCGCGAACGCCAGGTCATTGTCTACTGCGCAACCGGCGGCCGCTCCGCAATGGCCTGCGCGGTTATGCAGATGATGGGCTTCAGGAACGTGCTCAACCTGAACGGCGGTTATGCCCGCTGGGTGGACGAGGGCATGCCGCAAATACACGAAGCAACATACTGAACGGTGATCGTTAATGGAAGCATGCTAAAGGAACTTCGTAATGCTGTGGATTAAAGCGTTTCATATCATTTTTGTTGTGAGCTGGTTTGCCGGGCTTTTCTACCTGCCGCGGATCTTCGTGAACCACGCAATGGCGACCGAACCCGCCGAAATAGCGCGACTGCAACTGATGGAAGGCAAGCTGTACCGCTTCGTCACGCCAATCGCCCTGCTGGCGCTGGGATTCGGGCTATGGTTGTGGCTGGGCTACGGCTTCAGCGGCGGCTGGCTGCATGCCAAGCTTTTTCTGGTGGTGCTGCTGATCGTCTATCACTATTACTGCGGCAAACTGGTCAAAAAGTTTGCCGCAGGCCAGAATACCCGCAGCCATGTGTTCTACCGCTGGTTCAACGAAATCCCGGTGCTGATCCTGACCGCAATCGTGATACTGGTCACCGTCAAGCCATTCTGACTCATGCCTGAATTTTTCGCCCCCTGCCCGCGCGGTCTGGAAAAACTGCTCGCCGATGAACTGACCGCACTCGGTGCAGCCGAAGTACGCGCCACCGACGGTGGCGTGGCGTTCTCCGGCGACTGGCCGCTGTGCTACCGCACCAATCTTGAGAGCCGCCTTGCCAGCCGTATCCTGTGGCGCATCAAGGAGACACGCTACCGCAGCGAGCAGGACATCTACAAGGCGGTATTCGAGCTGCAATGGCAGCGCTGGTTCGATGTCGGACATACACTGCGCGTGAACACCACCGCGATACGTTGTCCGCTGAAAAGCCTGGAGTACATCACGCTGCTGGTCAAGGACGCAGTGTGCGACCGCTTCCGCGCGCACTGCAACGAACGGCCCAGCGTGGACACCGTGGAACCTGACGTGCGCATTCACGTATTCATCGAGGACGACCGACTGATGCTGTATCTGGACACGTCCGGCGATGCGCTGTTCAAGCGCGGCGTGCGCTCGCACACCAACATCGCGCCGCTGCGCGAGAATCTGGCGGCCGGAATTCTGCGTCTGGCGGGCTGGCAGCCGGGCACACCGCTGCTAGACCCGATGTGCGGCAGCGGCACGTTCCTGATCGAGGCGGCGCAGATGTCGCTGAACATACAGCCGGGCATTGCGCGCGGTTTCGCGTTCGAAAAGCTGAAGAATTTTGATGGGCCGCTGTGGGGCAGGATGCGCGAACAGGCGATCGCCGCACAGCTTCCGGCCCGGCCGCTGGCGCTTTACGGCAGCGACCTGTACGGCGATGCCCTGAAGGCTGCTTCGCGCAATCTGGAAGAGGCGGGATTGTCGGAATGCGTGGAACTGAAACAGGCCAACGTGCTGGAAATCTCCCCCCCTGCGGAACACGGCATACTGGTCGCGAACCTGCCCTATGGTGAGCGCATGGGTGAGCTGGATGAACTGGCCGAGCTTTATCCGAAGCTGGGCGATGCCCTGAAAAAGAAATTCGGCGGCTGGACGGCTTATCTGTTCACCGCCGACAAGGCGATCCTGAAACTGATGCGGCTGTCTCCGTCGAAGCGCACCCCGCTGTTCAACGGTGCGATCGAATGCCGCTTGCTGGAATACAGGATCGTGGCCGGAAGCAACCGGCCGAACTCGGCCGGCAAGCATAATCAGGCTAATACCTGACCGAGCGACGCATCAGTCCAGCTGCATGTTCTCGGTACCGCTCATCAGGTTGCGGTCCGTCGGGAGCTTGCTTTCCAGCTTGATGCGCAGGCGCAGGTCATTCACCGAATCCGCGCTCTTCAGTGCTTCCTCGTAGGATATCTTGCCCGCTTCATACAGCGTGAACAGTGCACCGTCGAAGGTCTCCATCCCCAGTTCTCGCGACTGCGCCATAATGCCCTTGATCTCGTTCACTTCGCCCTTGAAGATCATGTCAGCAATCAGCGGCGAGTTGAGCATGATTTCAAACGCGGCAACACGCCCCTCCCCGTTCTTGATCGGGATCAGGCGCTGCGAAATGAACGCCCTGACGTTCAGCGACAAATCCATCAGCAGCTGCGCGCGCCGTTCTTCCGGAAAAAAGTTGATGATGCGATCCAGCGCCTGGTTGGAACTGTTCGCGTGCAGTGTGGCCAGGCACAGGTGGCCTGTTTCAGCAAAAGCCACGGCATATTCCATGGTTTCCTGATCGCGGATTTCCCCGATCAATATCACATCGGGTGCCTGGCGCAGCGTGTTCTTCAGCGCGTTATGCCAGGACTCGGTATCCACGCCGACTTCCCTGTGCGTGATGATGCAATTGGCATGATCATGCACATACTCCACCGGATCTTCGATGGTGATGATGTGGCCGTAACTGTTCTTGTTGCGATGCCCGATCATGCCGGCCAGCGTGGTGGACTTGCCGGAACCCGTCCCGCCGACCACGATCACCAGGCCGCGTTTGGCCATCACGATGTCCTTGAGCACCGGCGGCATGCCCATCTGGTCGAGATCGGGAATCTTGGTCGTGATGGTCCGCAACACCATGCCGACGCGCTGCTGTTGCAGGAACACATTGACGCGGAAGCGGCCTATGCCGTGGGGGCTGATCGCGAAGTTGCATTCGTGGGTGGTTTCGAATTCGGCTGCCTGGCGGTCATTCATGATGCTGCGCGCCAGTTCCTGGGTGTGCTGCATCGAAAGCGCCTGGCTGGATACCGGGGTCATCCTGCCGTCGATCTTGAAGGCCGGCGGGAAGCCGGTTGTGATGAACAGATCGGACGCCTTTTTGCCAACCATCCCGCGCAGCAGGTTGTGTATAAGTTCGGTGGCCTGGTCTCTTTCCATTGGATGCTCCTGATTTTCTGAAGCTGGTTAGCCGGGGAACGAGTCCTTGTTTGCCGCCTTGGAACGCGCTTCCGCAGGGGTAATCCGGTTTTCCCTGATCAACGTTGCCAGACACTGGTCCAGCGTCTGCATGCCCACCGCCTGGCCGGTCTGTATTGCCGAATACATCTGCGGCACCTTGGCTTCGCGGATCAGGTTGCGAATCGCAGGAGTGCAGATCATGATCTCGTGCGCCGCTACCCGCCCTGCACCGTCCTTGGTCTTCAGCAGGGCCTGCGAGATCACCGCGCGCAGCGACTCGGACAGCATCGCGCGCACCATTTCCTTCTCGTCGGCCGGGAACACGTCGATGATACGGTCTATGGTCTTGGCCGCCGAGCTGGTGTGCAGGGTACCGAACACCAGGTGGCCGGTTTCAGCCGCTGACATCGCCAGGCGTATGGTTTCCAGATCGCGCATTTCGCCGACCAGGATGACGTCCGGGTCTTCACGCAGCGCGCTGCGCAGCGCATTCTGGAAAGACAGGGTGTGCGGTCCGACTTCGCGCTGGTTGATCAGGCTCTTCTTGCTTTCGTGAACGAATTCGATCGGATCCTCTACGGTCAGGATATGGCCCAGCTCAGTCTCGTTGCGATGATTGACCATTGCGGCCAGTGTGGTCGATTTGCCCGAACCGGTCGGCCCCGTGACCAGCACCAGGCCGCGCGGATATTCGGATATGGCTTCGAAACTCTTGGGGGCTTTCAGATCTTCCAGAGACAATATCTTGGAAGGAATGGTCCGCATCACCGCGCCCGCGCCGCGGTTGTGCACGAAAGCATTTACACGAAAACGTGCCAGACCGGGAACTTCGAACGAAAAGTCGATTTCCTTGTTTTCCTCGTAGGCCTTGCGCTGTCCATCGTTCATGATGTCATACACCAGCGCGTGCACTTCCTTGTGCTCCATCGCCGGCAGATTGATCCTGCGGATATCACCATTCACGCGAATCATCGGCGGCAGGCCGGCTGAAAGGTGCAGGTCGGAAGCCTTGTTTTTGACGCTGAAGGCAAGCAATTCGGTGATATCCATTATAATTGTCCCGGTTTGGTGTGGCGGGCCCGGCCTGAAGGCGCGTAGCCGCACGCATTTGAATGTTATGCGAAATATATTTGCGTACCGGATTATGACAACAATCGCTTCCAACTTGCAAGCAGTGCGCAACATGGTTACCGCGGCCGCAATCGAAGCGGGCCGTAACCCCGGCGAAGTCATGCTGCTCGCGGTCAGCAAGACTTTTGCCGCCGGCATGGTGCGCGAGGCATACCATGCCGGGCAGACCTGCTTTGCGGAAAGCTACGTGCAGGAGGCGCTGGGCAAAATTGCCGCACTGCAGGACCTGGAAATTGAGTGGCACTATATCGGGCCGGTGCAGAGCAACAAGACCCGCGCGATCGCGGAAAACTTCGCCTGGGTGCACAGCGTGGACAGGTTGAAGGTTGCGGAACGCTTGTCCGAGCAGCGTCCGGCACATTTGCCCCCGCTGCAGGTTTGCCTGCAGGTAAATATCAGCCGAGAGAAAACAAAAAGCGGGGTGCTCCCGAATGAGGCTAGCGCGCTGGCGCATGCCACCGCAAAACTGCCCGGTTTGACACTGCGCGGCCTGATGGCGGTTCCCGCACCCAGCAACGATCCCGTTGCGCAGCGCCGGCCATTCGCGCAGTTGCGCAAGCTGCGCGACGACCTGAACCGGCAGGGACTGGAACTTGATACCCTCTCGATGGGCATGTCGCATGATTCTCCCGCGGCGATCGCGGAAGGTGCGACCATAGTACGCATCGGCACCGCAATTTTCGGTGCACGGAATTATGGAGCCGAAAAATAATGGAGAATGCCAAATGAACATCTGTTTTATCGGCGGCGGCAACATGGCAAGTGCCCTGATCGGCGGTCTGCTCGGCAGGGGATTTCCCGCCTCACAGATCGGCGTGGTGGAAATCAGCGCCGACAATCGCGTGCGGCTGCAGCGCGATTACGCGGTGCATGTACATGAAAGCCTTGAACAGGGCGTGGCCGGCAGCCAGATCATCGTGTTTGCGGTCAAGCCCCAGCAGCTGGGCGCGGTGGCGCGGCAGCTTGCCCCGCAGCTGTCCGGGCAGCTGCTGATCTCGATCGCGGCGGGCATCCTTGCAACCGACCTTGCGCGCTGGTCAAACAGCCAGTCCGTCGTACGCGCGATGCCCAACACACCGGCACTGATCCACAGCGGCATGACCGGCGTGTACGCGCTGCCGGCAGTCAGCGCGGCGCAGCGCGAACAGGCGCAAAGTATACTGGCGGCTGTGGGGGAAACCCTGTGGCTGGAGGATGAAGCGATGATGGATGGAGTTACGGCAATTTCCGGCAGCGGTCCGGCCTATGTATTCTATTTCATCGAGGCATTGCAGCAAGCCGCGCAGCAGCTCGGGTTCAATGCCGAAGATGCGCGCCGCCTGAGCCTGGCGACTTTTCTGGGTGCGAGCAAGCTGGCCGCTTCCGGCAGCGAGGAAGTCAGCGTGCTGCGAGAGCGCGTCACTTCCAAAAACGGCACGACGGAGCGCGCGTTGATGAGCCTTGCTGCCAGCCATGTTTCCGAACACATCGTTCAGGCCGCTCAGGCCGCTGCGACACGCTCGCGCGAAATGGGCGATGAACTGGGGAAAGCGTGATGCTCCGACAGACACTACAACTGCTGCTCGATATATTCCTGCAAGGCTTCGCCGGCGTGCTGCTGTTCCGTTTTCTTCTGCAATGGCTGCGCGCCCCGATGCGCAATCCGCTCGGCGAATTCATCATGGGCATCAGCAATTTTATGGTATTGCCCGCGCGCCGCTTCATTCCGCCGGCATGGAAACTGGACAGTGCAAGCCTGCTGCTGGCGCTTGCCGTTGAATTCATCTATCTGGGCCTGACACTTTCGCTGGACGGCTATCCGTTTGTGCACTTCCCGCTGCTCGGGCTGCTGGCATTGAGTGCGGTAAAGTTGTTCAAGATCAGCGTCTATCTGTTGATGAGCGCGCTGGTTGCGCAGGCGATCCTGTCCTGGGTCAATCCGTTTACGCCGCTGGCCCCTCTGCTTGCTGCAATCACCCACCGCTTCCTGCGCCCGTTGCAACGCGTGTTGCCGCTGGTCGGCAACATCGATTTGTCTCCGCTGCTGCTGCTGGTGATTTGCCAGATCATACTGCTGGTGCCGATCGCAATGCTGGAAAGCCTGGCGGTAAGATTGCTGTAAATGGTCCCGGCGCATCAGGCTGGGTGGTATCGCCGCAGCGGCGATACGCTCTCGCTTACGCTGCATGTGCAGCCTGGCGCAAAGCGCAGCGAAATCGCCGGTTTGCACGGCGGAGCGCTCAAAATCAGACTGGCTGCTCCGCCCGTCGAGGGTCGCGCCAACGAAGCGCTGTTGAAGTTCATCGCCGGCCTGTTTGCCGTTTCTCTGCGCGACACCGAGCTCAAACTGGGAGGGCAATCACGACACAAAGTGGTGGCGGTTACCGGCAGCAAAATCGAACCGGAAAGCCTGTTGCCGGACAACTGACCCGTCAGGACATATCGGAGGTGGGAAATGAAGGATACATTGCAGACAGGCATCAGCTACAAACACAAGTTCGTGATACCCGAATCGAAAACCGTCCCGGCACTCTATCCGGAAGCAGAAGAATTTGCTGTGATGCCGGAGGTTCTGGCAACCGGCTTCATGGTGGGCCTGCTCGAATGGGCCTGCATCAAAGCCATCAATCCTCACCTTGACTGGCCGCAGGAGCAGACGCTCGGCACCCACATCGATGTCAGCCACGAAGCCGCGACACCTCCCGGCCTGGAGGTAACGGTATCCGTCGAGCTGGTCGCGATCGATGGACGCAGGCTGGTATTTGCAGTGGAAGCCCATGACGGCGTGGACCTGATCTCGAGGGGACGCCATGAACGGTACATCGTCAATAAAGCGAAATTCGATGCCAAGGTCGGCGAAAAAATGCTCCGCCGCGCATGAGCGCCTCTCACCGACCACCGTGCCTGCCATCCAGGACGGAACGCCGCGCTGCATCGGTGTATGATCGGCCTGACGGATATTTGCGGTGAACTTAATCGCGCGAACTTCGTCCTGTACTGGCAGACGGACTGCAATGCAGTTTTCAGGCAACGACATCATCGACACGGAACTTGAACAGATGAAACAACTCCCGCATAACTCTGCAAACTTTCCCGATGCGCTGCGCAATCTGGCCGCCGCGGTCGCAACAGCAGCCGTTCTCGGCCTGGCCTTGATGTTCTCGGCGGTGCTGGTCGCGGTGATTGTAGTCGCCGCCATGCTCGGCTGGGCCTATCTTTGGTGGAAAACCCGCGAACTGCGCAAAATGATGCGCAACTATCCGCCCGGCAGCGTAACGATGGAACGGGAAGTTGCCGGCGACGATACGATCAGGGGTGAAGTGATCGAGGGCGAGGCAGTACACGTGGTCGACATCCGCGACGAAAAGTGAACGCCTGAAAATGCAGGCCCGGCATGTTCTAGAATTGCAGCTGTGAACAACCGGCCCGGACCGGCGCCGGCAATTGCAAGCAAACCAGGAAGGAGTACGGTGAACTATGCCCTGTAGTCCGGATGTCCTCCAGGATGCCTCTCTGTTCTCCCTGCTCGACAAGGAGGAACTGGCTGTTCTCGCCAGCCAGGTCGAACTGCGCCGGTTTGCGCCGCGCCAGCGCATCTACAAGATAGGCGACCCGAGCAACCGCGCCTATATCCTGATGTCCGGTTCGGTCCAGGTCTCGACCATCGATGAGGATAACCAGATCGTGCTGCTGGACGAACCGATCAAGGGCGACATGTTCGGTTTTGCGTCGATGCTGGCCCAGACACCCCACCAGACCGAAGCAACGGCGGTGCAGGAGTCCCAGTGCATCGAACTGGATCTCAATGACATCGCCGTGCTGCTGCGCAACAAGCCTGACGCCGGCCTGGATATCATGAAAGTCATGGGCAAGCAGTTTCATGCCGCCGAGAAGCTGGTCCGGTTGCGCTCCGCGCGCAACCCGAACGAGGTATTTGAAGAATCCCAGACGCTGGGAGAACGGGTTGCCGATGTCGTTGCGTCATTCGGCGGTTCCTGGAACTTCATCATCATTTTCGGTTTTGTGCTGCTTACGTATGCGCTGATCAACATCGAACTGAAGGGCGATGCATGGGATCCCTATCCGTTCATTCTGCTCAATCTGTTTCTGTCGATGCTGGCGGCAATACAGGCCCCCATCATCATGATGAGCCAGAACCGCCAGGACAAGAAAGACCGGCTCCGGAACGAACTCGATTTCGATGTGAACCGGCGTGCACATACTGAAATCCAGGGTCTGGCCCGGAGAATCAACCTGCTCTACGACAAGATCGAGGATCTGGAAGAGACATTGCGCGAGAAAACGTGATCCTCTCCCGACTCCCGTTCAAACTCCCGTCCCCGAAAATATCGTCTCATTTGCCGGTCCCGGCTTCGATTTCCGCCGGGCAATTGAACGAAATTTCCCCACGTGCCTCGAACTGGAGGAACCTAATACCAGCGGAGACCAGTTTCCATCACATCAACCAGACAAGGAGCGGCGAAATGAACAAGGATGCAACAAGAAAGATCGTGTCGGACGACATCGATAATCTGCGGCAGAAGGCCAAATACTACGAATCGCTTCATCTGTTCGAGGCGGCGAAATATGCCCGCAACCTTGCCGCGAACCTGGAGCTGGCGCTCACGACAATGCCCTCGGACGAGGACCAGCCGATTTCCTGAGACGGTATCGCAACTCCCCGCAACTGCTGTGCAGAAGCGTGTTAATGAAGCGGGCAGGTTGCCAGCGGTTTGTCGCTTCGATACGGGGAATAGACCTGCAACATCCATTGCGCCGGCAGACGGGCAGCCTGCTGCGCGATCCTGTTTACCACCTCGGCGCAAACATTCCTGGCCACCTCGTCATCGTCATTGGCGATCATCACGTGTACCGCGCTGTCGAAGCCGCTGACTGCACATTGCTTCGTTAACCCGGTGTGCTGGATAGCCGGACACAATCCGGACATGTCCTCCTGCCGGGGTGCGCCCTGCTGCGAACGCCCGCATCCTGCGATCGCCACGGACAGGGCGAGCATCGTCAGCAGCAGGGTCTTCCTCGTCATCGGCCAATATTCCGGGATAGCACGGCGCCTCACATCAGGATCACGTCGTATTGTTCCTGGGTATAAATCGTCTCGACTTGCATCGAGATCGGCTTCGCAATGAAATCGGAAAGCATCGCGAGCGCCTGTGACTCTTCTTCCAGAAACTGGTCGATCACCTGCTGCGACGCGAGTATCCGGTATTCGCGCGCATTGAACTGCCGCGCTTCCCGGAGGATTTCACGCAGGATCTCGTAGCATACGGTCTGCGCGGTCTTCACCTCGCCCCGCCCCTGACAGGTCGGGCAAGGTTCGCACATCACATGTGCAAGGCTCTCGCGGGTGCGCTTGCGTGTCATCTCGACCAGTCCAAGCGTGGAGAAGCCGCTCACGGTGATGCGCGTATGGTCGCGCGCAAGGGACTTATTCAGTTCTTCCAGCACCGCGTCGCGGTGTTCCTGGCTATCCATGTCGATGAAATCGCAGATGATGATGCCGCCCAGATTGCGCAGGCGCAATTGCCGCGCAATGACCTGCGTCGCTTCCAGATTGGTCTTGAAAATGGTGTCGTCAAAACTGCGCAGCCCGACAAAGCCTCCGGTATTCACGTCTATGGTGGTCAACGCTTCGGTCTGGTCGATGATCAGATAACCGCCGGACTTCAGGTCGACGCGCTTGGACAGGGCGCGCTCGATCTCTTCTTCCACGCCGTGCAGGTCGAACAGCGGCCGCGAGCCGGGGTAGTGCTCGAGCTTGTCGCTCGCATTCGCATTATAGGCCTGTGCGAATTCCAGCATCCGCTGGAAGGTGCTGCGCGAATCGACCAGGATGCGCCCGGTTTCCTGGCCGACGAAGTCGCGCAGCACGCGCAGGCTGATATCCAGTTCCTGATACAGCAGCTGCGGCGCGCTGGCGGTTTCCGAAATGGTCCGCAGATTCCCCCACAACTTGTCCAAGTAGGCGATATCGGCGACAAAATCCGGCTCTGCGGCCGCTTCCGCGACGGTGCGTATGATATAGCCGCCCTGATGTTCGGGCGGCAACGCGGCCTGCAGTCTTGCGCGCAGCGCATCTCGCTGTTCCACGCTCTCGATGCGCTGCGAAACACCGATATGGGTCTCCTGCGGAAGGTAGACCAGCAATCGGCCGGCGATGCTGAGCTGGGTGGACAGCCTGGCACCCTTGCTGCCGATCGGTTCCTTGATCACCTGCACCAGCAGCGTCTGCCCCTCGGACAACACTTTTTCTATCGGCCGGGGTGTCTCAATGTTGTGGCTGTTCTCCCATATATCCGCGACGTGCAGAAACGCCGATCGTTCCAGCCCGATATCGATGAACGCCGATTGCATCCCGGGCAGCACGCGCTTGACCTTGCCGAGATATACGTTGCTGACGATGCCGCGGCTGCTGCCCCGCTCGATGTGCAGGTCCTGCACCACACCGAGCTGCATCACCGCGACGCGGGTCTCTTGCGGTGTGACGTTGATCAGTATCTCTTCACTCATGATTTTTGGATCTGCGGGAATTATGGCGTCGGGTAACCAAAGTGCTGCAGCAGCTGCACCGTTTCGAACAACGGCAAGCCCATCACGCCGGAATAGCTGCCGGAAAGATGTTCGACGAATGCGGCGGCCTGTCCCTGTATCGCATAGCCGCCCGCCTTGTCGGTATATTCCCGGGTGTGCAGGTAGCGGTTGATACGCGCTTCGCTGAGTTCGACGAAACGCACCTCCGAAGTCGACAGTGCGACTTCAACATGTTCCCCCAGGGAGACCGCGACGGCGCTCAGCACCCGGTGCTGTTTCCCGGATAACTGGCGCAGCATGTCGGCCGCATGTTCCGCGTTTTCCGGCTTGCCGAAAATCCTGCCGTCCAGCGTTACCGTGGTATCGGCAGCCAGTACCGGGAAAGATGGAAGATTGCGGAACCGGAGCGCGGCGTAACCCGCTTCAGCCTTGGCCAGGGTTATCCTTTTGACGTAGCTTTCCGGCGACTCGCCGTCGTGTGGCGTCTCGTCCACTTCAATGTTGCGGCGCGGGTCGGAGCGCAGCAGCAGCATTTCGAAGTTGACGCCGATCTGCTTGAGCAATTCCCGGCGGCGCGGGCTTTGCGAGGCAAGGTAGATGCGTGGCTGGGTAATCATGGCATTAAGGATAACCGAAAAAGTCCGGAATCTGCCCAATTACCGGGTCGCAATCGCAACCATCGCCAAGTTGGCCAGCCATGGTTGCGTTCTCTGCGACTGCCGGGAAGGGCATGTTACTCGCGGTGATAGGGGTGGTTGTGCAGCATGCTGTACGCACGATACAACTGCTCCGCAAGCAACACCCTGACATGCGCATGCGGCAGGGTCAACGCCGACAACGCGAGCAGTTGGTGTGCAGCCTGCTTGACCGAGGCATGCAGACCATCGGCGCCGCCGATGATGAACGCGACATCGCCGCCTTCGCGCATCCATTCCTGCATCTGCGCGGCCAGCTGTCCGGTGGTTGGCTGGTCGCCATGTTCATCCAGCGCAATACGCCGGGAATTCCGCGGCAGTGCGGCAAGGATGCGCCGTGCTTCGGCCTCCATGATCTGCTCGGTGGTCTTGCCGGTGGTGCGCGGCTCGGGCTTGATTTCCTGGAGCACAATCTGCGCCTCGCGCGGCATGCGCTTTGTATATTCGTTGAAGCCCGCCGTGATCCAGTCCGGCATTTTGTGACCGACGGACAACACGATCAGCTTCACAAGGCTCAAATCCCCTGTTCAGTCCATGGAGTACACAGGGAAAAGACAAACGGATATTTCCCTGTGTACTCGGTAATTTCTGTGACAAACACGGTTTCCGGGTCCATGGCTATTCCGGCGCCTTGGCGAGTTTCGGACGTCCCTCTTGTGCCTTGTTCCACAGTTCTTCCAGATTGTAATAGTCGCGTATCGCAGGCTGCATGACATGCACCAGCACCTCGCCCAGGTCCACCAGTATCCACTCGCCGCTTTTTTCTCCCTCGCGCCCGTAGACTTTTTCGCCGAGCTCCTTGAGCTTGACCACGACGTTGTCGGCAAGCGCCTTGGTCTGCCGGGTCGAATTGGCACTGGCAATGACCATGCGCTCGAACATCGCGCTGCGTTTGCTGGTGTCGATCACGGTAATGTTCTGTGCCTTGACGTCCTCGAGTGCGGCGACGATGGCTCTGGTTTTTTCTTCAGTATTTAGCATGCTCGTATAGATGATGTTGATGAATATAATCGGCCACCTGGTTGGGCAGCAGATACCTGATGCTGCGATTTTCCGCTACGCGGCTGCGTATCAGCGTGGCGGAGATCTCCAGCTTGGGAATGGCCAGTTCGGCGATTCCTCCGGCCGGTTGTCCTGACAGAGCATCCGCAGCGCACAGGCGCTGCCGGTATTGCCGGCGCAATGCCGGCGCAGCGCTGTGTATGCGTTCGTCCAGCGTAAAACCGGGGCGGTAACCGACCACGATATGCGCCAGTTCGAACAATTGCTCCCATTCGTGCCAGGTGTCCAGCTGCAGGAATGCATCGCCGCCCATCAGCAGACACAGCGGCTGTGCCGCGCCCTGTTCCGCGCGCAATTCGCGCAGTGTGTCCACGGTATAGCATGGCGAGGTGCGTGCAATTTCGCGCTCGTCGAGCTCGAAGGCCGGCTGGTCCGTGATTGCCAGTCGAACCATCGCGTTCCGATGCTGCGCGGATACCTGCGGTGCATCCCGGTGCGGCGGCGTGCCAGCCGGTATGAACAGGATTTTCCGGAGGTTCGCCAGCTCCAGCATCTCCTCGGCCAGACGCAGATGCCCGTAATGTATCGGGTCGAACGTCCCCCCCAGAATGCCGACAGGATTGCCGATTGATGTCTTGTTCACCGATTGCAACGTCGGGATCGCGGCGCCAATGACTACAATGCAAGCCGGCGGGTATCCGCCAGCACCTGGGAGAGGAACACGATGAACCGCGCGGCCGCCGCACCGTCGATCACGCGATGGTCATAAGACAGCGACAACGGCAACATCAGGCGCGCGACAAAGGTTTCATCCTGATGCATCGGCTTGATGATGGCCTTTGACACCCCGAGAATCGCAACTTCAGGCGCGTTGATGATCGGGGTGAATGCCGTCCCGCCTATTCCGCCCAGGCTGGAAATCGAGAAACAGCCGCCCTGCATTTCGGCGGCGGTGATTTTTTTCTCGCGTGCACGCGCGCTGATCTCGCCGAGTTCCCTGGCAATCTGCACGATGCCTTTCTTGTCCGCATCGCGCAGCACCGGCACCATCAGTCCATCCGGCGTGTCCACCGCGACGCCGATATGAAAATATTTTTTCAGCACCAGATTCTCGCCGCCGGCATCCAGCGATGCATTGAATTCCGGAAACTGCTGCAGCGCGACGACAACCGCCTTCACCAGGAACGCCAGCGGCGTGATCTTGATGTTCTGCTTTGCGTATTCCGCGCCCAGTTCCTTGCGGAACGCATCCATGTCGGTGATGTCGGCTTCGTCGAATTGCGTGATGTGCGGGATAGTCACCCAGTTGCGGTGCAGGTTCGCGCCGGAAATTTTCTTGATGCGCGACAGCGGCTTGGTCTCGACCTCGCCGAACTTGGCGAAATCCACCACCGGCGCCGCCAGCACCTGCAGGCCATTGCCGCCCGCAGCACTGCGCGGTTGCGCGAGCGCTGTCTTGACGTATTGCTGCACGTCGTCCCGGGTGACGCGACCCTTCTCGCCGCTGCCTTTTACCTGCGCGATCTGCACCCCCAGTTCACGGGCGAAGCGCCGTATCCCCGGGCTTGCGTGCGCTTTGCCTGCGGCAGGGTCGCTGTGTAACAGCGGGGCATCCGCCGGCGTGCCCCTTGCGGGTGCTGCAGGCATTTCCGGAACGGATGCCTGGGAAACAGTAGCAGGCGCAGCGGCAACCGCTGGTGCGGGAGCCGGTTGCGCTGACGTTTGATCCTTTTGCGGGGCTGCCGCATCGCTGGTCTCCACCAGCAGGATCAGCGATCCCTGCGACACCTTGTCGCCGACCTTGACCTTCATTTCCTTGATCACACCGGCGTAGGGAGACGGCACATCCATTGCCGCCTTGTCGGTTTCCAGTGTCACCAGATTGTCTTCGGCACTGATCGTATCGCCTGCCTTGACCATCACCTCGATGATGTCCACATCCTTGTAGTCGCCGATGTCCGGAACCAGTACTTGCTTGATTTCTGCCACGTATATCTCCTCCCAACCCTAAACTGTCGTAGGGTTCGGTTTGTCTGGATTGATGTTGTAAAGCTTGATCGCCTTGCTGACTTCTGTGGCCTTGATCGTGCCCTCGTCGGCCAGCGCCTTGAGCGCCGCAACCGCGACGTAATGACGGTCAACCTCGAAAAACTTGCGCAGCTTTTTGCGCGTGTCGGACCGCCCGAAGCCGTCCGTGCCCAGCACCTTGAAATGCCCGGGCAGGAAGGCGCGGATCTGGTCCGCAAACGCGCGCATGTAATCGGTAGAAGCAATCACCGGACCGTTGCGCCCGGACATGCACTGTTCGACATGGCTGACACGGGGTTTGCTTTCCGGGTGCAGCATGTTCCAGCGCTCGCAATCCATCCCGTCGCGGCGCAATTCGGTGAAACTGGTCACACTCCAGATATCCGATTCGACGCCAAAATCCTTCTCCAGCAATTCTGCCGCGGCGATCACCTCGCGCAAAATCGTCCCGCTGCCCATCAACTGCACAGTCGGCCTCTTACCTTGCTTATCGCCCTTTGTGTCTTTCCCCTTGAAGAGATACATGCCCTTGATGATGCCTTCTTCAGCGCCCTTCGGCATCGCCGGATGGGCATAGTTTTCGTTCATCACCGTGAGGTAATAGAACACATCCTGCTGCTCGACATACATGCGGCGCATGCCATCGTGGATGATTACCGCAAGCTCGTACGCGAAGGTCGGGTCGTAGGATATGCAATTCGGAATGGTGGCCGACATCAGGTGGCTATGGCCGTCCTCGTGCTGAAGGCCCTCGCCGTTCAGCGTGGTGCGCCCCGCCGTGCCGCCGAGCAGGAAGCCGCGCGCGCGCAGGTCTCCGGAAGCCCAGGCCAGATCGCCGACGCGCTGGAAACCGAACATCGAATAATAGATATAGAAAGGCAGCATCGCCTTGCCATGGTTGGCATACGAGGTGGCGGCCGCAATCCACGACGACATCGCGCCGGCTTCGTTGATGCCCTCCTGCAGGATCTGGCCGGACTTGTCTTCCTTGTAGAACATAAGCTGATCGGCATCCTGCGGGGTGTAGAGCTGCCCCTGCTGTGAAAAAATGCCCAACTGGCGGAACATGCCTTCCATGCCGAAGGTGCGGGATTCATCCGGCACGATGGGCACGACCTGTTTGCCGATGTTCTTGTCCTTGACCAGAATACCGAGCATGCGCACGAATGCCATCGTGGTGGAGATTTCGCGATCTTCGGTGCCTTTCAGCAATGCGTCGAAAGCATCCAGCCCGGGTATCTGCAGCGGTTCGCTGACCGGCCTGCGCTGCGGGACCACGCCCATCGCCTTGCTGCGCTCCTTCAGATATTTCATTTCCAGGCTGTCCTCGGGCGGGCGGTAGAAATTCAGGCTGGCGACCTGTTCGTCGGTCAGCGGAATATTGAAACGGTCGCGGAATTTGAGCAGCACCTCACCGGCCATTTTCTTTTGCTGGTGAGTGATATTCTGTCCTTCTCCCGCCACTCCCATACCGTATCCTTTTACCGTCTTGGCCAGAATCACGGTCGGCTGGCCGGTATGTCTGGAAGCGGCCGCATAAGCCGCATAAACCTTACGTGTATCATGACCGCCGCGGTTCAAATGCCAGATTTCCTCATCGGTCATGTCGGCGACCATCTCCAGCAATTCCGGATACTTTCCGAAAAAATGCTCGCGCACATATGCGCCGTCCTTGGATTTGTAAGTCTGGTAATCGCCGTCCACCGCCTCCTGCATGCGTTTCTGCAACAGGCCGTTCTTGTCCTTGGCGAGCAGCCGATCCCACTTGTCGCCCCATACCACCTTGATGACATTCCAGCCGGCGCCACGAAATACGCCTTCCAGTTCCTGGATGATCTTGCCATTGCCGCGTACCGGGCCGTCGAGGCGCTGCAGATTGCAGTTGATGACGAATATCAGGTTGTCGAGTTTCTCGCGCCCCGCCATGGAGACCGCACCCAGCGATTCCGGTTCGTCTGTCTCGCCGTCTCCCAGAAATGCCCACACCTTGCGCCCGGCAGTCTGTACCATCCCGCGATGTTCCAGATAACGCATGAAGCGCGCCTGGTAGATCGCCATCAGCGGCCCCAGACCCATGGACACGGTGGGGAACTGCCAGAAATCGGGCATCAGCCAGGGGTGCGGGTAGGAGGACAACCCGTCGCCTTCGGATTCCTGGCGAAATTTGTACATCTGCTCCTCGCTGATGCGCCCCTCGAGGAAAGCGCGTGCATACATGCCGGGCGATGAATGACCCTGAAAATACACCAGATCACCACCGTGATTTTCGGTCTTGCCGTGAAAAAAGTGATTGAAACCCACATCGTACAGGGTGGCTGCCGAAGCAAAGCTGGCGATATGGCCGCCCAGTTCGGACGAGTCGCGGTTCGCGTTCAGCACCAGCACCATCGCGTTCCAGCGCATCCACGCGCGAATGCGGTGCTCCAGATCCTGGTTTCCGGTGGAGCGCTGCTCATCGCTGACCGGAATGGTGTTGCAGTACGGGGTAACAGGGCTGAACGGCATGCTTGCGCCGGAACTGTGCGCCTTGTCCATCAATTGCTCGAGCAGGAAATGGGCGCGGTCCGCGCCTTCGTTTTCCAGCACTGATTCCAGCGCGTCCAGCCATTCCTGGGTTTCCTGCGGATCGTAATCGGGTAATGAAGCCATCGTTCCGTTCTCTCTAAATTAACTCAACATAAATTTCAGGGTATTCCCTGTTCCGGGCAAGCGATTGTTTCCTGCTCGGTGACTATCCACTGGACTTTTACATCCGTCGGTTCCTGCGGGATTTGTGCGACGATTTGCAGCCCGAAAGCTGCCGCCGCCAACGCGGGCCGGGTTGCGATGCGCGCCAGAAGCTTGTCGTAATAGCCTCCCCCATAGCCCAGCCGCGCGCCACTCCGGGTAAAAGCGACCCCGGGCAGCAGGGCGAATTCTACCTCATTTAGCCCGGCAAGCCGCTCACAGCGTTCGACGACTGGCTCGCGTATTCCCCACAATCCGGCCGCCAGCTGGTTCTCCGGATCTTCCACCCAGTACAGGTCGAGCTGGTTGGTATGGTGATTTACCCGGGGCAGCGCCAATCTCCTGCCCTCGGCCAATACCTGCCGGACCCAGATTTCACTGGCAAACTCCGCGCCGAAATTCATGTAGCCCAGCACTACCCCGGCTTGCCGGTATTCGTGCAGCTGAAGCAAGCGCTCGCTGATAGCCGTGTTGCAGGCGGCGCGCTCGGCGGCGGGAAGTAGTTCCCGCTGCGCGAGGATCTGCTTGCGGATGCCGGCTTTGTCCATGTGCGGAAGAGCCTCCCGGATTGATTAACCCAGAAAAAGGCGATATGCCGGATTGGCGCTCTCGTCCCAGTATCGGTAGCCGAGCGTGTCCAGAAAGGTCTTGAGCGCTTTTTTGTCGTGGTGCGGCACCTGCATGCCGACCAGCACGCGGCCGTAATCCGCACCGTGGTTGCGGTAGTGGAACAGGCTGATGTTCCAGTTGTGGCTCATGCTGTTGAGAAACAGCATCAGCGCGCCGGGGCGCTCGGGAAACTCGAAGCGGAACAGGATCTCGTCTTTGGCTTCCGGCGCATGCCCGCCTACCAGATGGCGCAAATGCAGCTTGGCCATTTCGTTGTCGCTCAGGTCCAGTGTGGCCAGACCGTTGCGTTGCAGCTTGTCGACCAGATCCGCCGTCTCCGACTGGTCGCGCACCTGAATGCCGGCAAACACATGCGCGACGCTGGCGTCAGCATAGCGATAGTTGAATTCGGTGATGTTGCGCTTGCCGAGCAGCGTGCAGAATTTGCGGAAACTGCCGGGCGTTTCGGGGATCGTTACCGCAAGTATCGCCTCGCGCCGCTCGCCGATTTCGGAACGCTCGGCGATAAAGCGCAGCCGGTCGAAATTCATGTTCGCACCGCTGGCAATCGCGATCAGCGTTTCACCTTTGAGCTGTTCGCGCGCGGCGTACAGTTTGGCGGCGGCGACGGATAGCGCACCCGCCGGCTCGAGGATCGAGCGGGTATCCTCGAACACATCCTTGAGCGCAGCACAGGCGGTATCGGTGTCCACCAGGATGATCTCATCGACCAGTTTGCGGCACAGCCGGAAGGTTTCTGTGCCGACCTGCTTGACCGCGACACCGTCGGCAAACAGGCCGACATGATCGAGTGTGACGCGGCGCTTGGCCTTCACCGAACGGTACATTGCATCCGAATCCACCGGCTGTACGCCGATGATCCTGATCTCGGGGCGCAATTGCTTGACGTAGGCCGCTACTCCGGAAATCAGTCCGCCGCCACCGATCGGAACGAAGATTGCGTGGATCGGCTGGGTATGCTGCCTCAGGATTTCCATTGCGATGGTGCCCTGTCCCGCGATCACGTCCGGGTCGTCGTAGGGATGCACGAAAGTCATGCTTCCTTGCTGCTCCAGTTGCAGCGCATGCTGGTAAGCATCGGAATACGAATCGCCGTGCAGCACCACTTTTGCGCCCCGCACTTTTACCGCATCGACCTTGATCTGCGGCGTGGTGGTTGGCATCACGATGACCGCCTTGCAGCCAAGCTTTTGCGCCGAAAGCGCCACACCCTGAGCGTGGTTGCCTGCCGAAGAGGCAATCACCCCACGACCCAGCTGCTCCGGCGTAAGCTGCGCCATTTTGTTGTATGCGCCTCGCAGCTTGAACGAGAATACCGGCTGCATGTCTTCGCGTTTGAGCAGGACCGTATTGCCGGTACGCGCCGACAGATTGGGCGCTAGCTCCAGCGGGGATTCAATCGCCACGTCGTAGACGCGCGCGTTAAGGATGCGTTTCAAATAGCCATTCATGATTTGATTTCAGTGAAAAATTCACGACAAGGTTAGCATAAAAACACCGCGAAGCCCTTGCGACATAAGCGAAAATCGGGTCAAATGCTGCGCATGGAAGATATCAATCAGCATGGCGTGGTGATACAGACGCAGGTGAATTACCTGCCGGATCAATCCGATGAATCGGGCAACCGCTTCGTGTTTTCCTACACCATCACCATTACCAATCTCGGCCAGTCTTCAGCCAAACTCATCAGCCGCCACTGGATCATCACCGATGCCAACAACCATGTGCAGGAGGTGCGCGGGCAGGGCGTGGTTGGCGAGCAGCCCCTGCTCAAGCCGAACCAGAGCTTCGAATATACCAGCGGCACGGTGCTGACCACACAGGTAGGAACGATGCGCGGCAGCTACCAGATGCAGGCCGATGACGGCAAACAGTTCGACGTCGAGATACCGCAATTCGTATTGAGTGTGCCGCGTGTCCTGCATTGATTCCGACGCTGTTGTGGTAGACCGTTTTCTGAAACAGCCCGCTGCAAACACCGGGAAGATCGATCCCGATATCCCCAAAAATCCGGTCAATTGTTTGCCGCGTTGGGCACTGCTCAAGGCCGCGCTGATACCGCTGATTTTTCTTGCTGCCTGCACCACGTCCCGTCCTCCCGCCCAGCCTTACCCGCCGTTTGCGGTAAGCAAGTGGGAGATGCTGCCGGACTGGCAGACGATCGATCTGCAACCCGCCTGGGCCGCGTTCTGGCAAAGCTGCACTGCGCTGAAGAACAAACCGGGCTGGCAAACCGTATGTACCCAGGCCGACCAGATGTCGCAGCCGGACAACAGCGCGCTGCATCAATTTTTTGAACAGGATTTCACACCCTATCAGGTATACAACCCGGACGGCACCTCACAGGGATTGTTCACCGGTTATTACGAACCGAAACTGTATGGCAGCCCGGTCAAGACCGCGCGCTTCCGTTATCCACTGTATGGCGTACCGGATGATTTGCTGACCATAGATCTGGGCGATGCGTATCCGCAACTGAAGGATCTGCGCCTGCGCGGCCGGCTGCAGGGAAACCGCGTCGTGCCCTATTACAATCGCAGCGAAATCGACAGCGGAGAGGCGCCGTTGAAGGGACACGAACTGTTCTGGGTGGACAACGCAGTCGATCTTTTCTTCCTGCAGATACAGGGCTCGGGCCGTATCGAACTGCCGGATGGCAGCGTGGTCAAGGTCGGCTATGCCGACCAGAACGGCTACCCCTACACGTCCATCGGCAAGAAGCTGGTCGAAATGGGCGGAATAAAACTCGAAGATGCCTCTATGCAGGGCATCAAGGATTGGGCCGCACAACACCCAGACCAGATGGACAGCCTGCTGGAACAGAATGCCAGCTATGTGTTCTTCCGGATATTGCCCGACTCGCTGCCAGCTCCGCTCGGTGCGCTTGGGGTCCCGCTGACCGACCAGTACAGCCTGGCAGTGGATCCGCGCACCATTCCGCTGGGTGCACCGGTTTTCATTTCCACCACTTACCCGAACTCCACCCAGCCGTTGAACCGCCTGATGCTGGCGCAGGATACCGGGGGCGCAATCAAGGGCGCGGTGCGCGGCGATTTCTACTGGGGCTTCGGCGCCCAGGCCGGCGCCCAGGCAGGGAGCATGAAACAGACCGGCGAGATGTGGGTGCTGTTTCCGAAGGGCGCCGAACCCACGCCCAGTCCGTAACAACACTTTCCATCTGCAGCAACCTGCCTGACTCCACGGCTGTCTGGCTCGCGCAGTTAACGCGCACGGATCTGCCACAATACAGCCGATCTCTGTAAATTTTCCCCTTTACATTCAAACCCTTCATGTCGACGGACTAAAGACCACTTGACAGGTATGGCCATATAACCTAATTTCACCCTGCAGTCTGTATGGTTTTATGTTCCGGCAAACCCTTTCATTGAGATCGGTTCAGGTAACGACAGTCATCGAATTGAATCTTTCTGACCGGCATGCCCCCTGATCGTTGGGATAACGATTTCTTCATTAAAGGAGATCGAATATGAGTGCTCAAAGTATCAGCAATACCCCAGATAACAGATCCGCTGACGCAAAGGGCAGATTGTTGATGATTGTCCTAGCAATTATTGCAGCTTTGCCCATATTAATCGGCTTCTGGGCATCCCAAACTGGCGGGGCACTTTAGTTTAATAAGGCAAGTTGCAGAAATATCAAAGCCGGCGACAAGCCGGCTTTTTTACGGATACGCAAACCGTTCATAGATTAAATTCAATTACGTCAATCCGGACCTGTTCTTGCCGCAAAAAATTCAGGCGTCCGGCAGTAATCCAGCTGTATTTGATTATTGCTTGTTGTCCCGATTGTGATGTGCGCGAACACTTGCAGCGGTCTGTCCAAACAGATTTTTCCTGCTTTCCTCGTTCATTTCGGGTGGTTTCGCATAAGCCTGTGCGACGGCATAGGCTTTAATCGTAGCTGGCCGCCTGCTGATCGCATCGAACCATCGCTTCAGGTTTGGAAAGTCCTCCAGATTCTGCTGCTGAATCTGCCAGGGTACGATCCAGGGATAGGTTGCAATATCCGCAACCGTGTATGCATTTCCCGAAATGAATTCCCGTCCATCCAGCCTGTGATCGAGTACACCATACAGGCGGTTGGTCTCGTTCACATAACGGTCGATCGCGTAGGGAATTTTCTCGGGAGCATATCGGGAGAAGTGGTGATTCTGCCCGGCCATCGGCCCGAGGCCGCCAACCTGCCAGAACAGCCATTCGAAAGTAGTCTTGCGGCCGCGCAGATCATCGGGCAGCAGTTTCCCGGATTTCTCGGCCAGATAGACGAGAATTGCGCCGGATTCGAATACCGCCAGTGCATCGCCTGCGTCCGCCGGCGCGTGATCGACGATCGCGGGCATCTTGTTGTTTGGGCTGATTTTCAAAAACTCCGGCTTGAATTGATCGCCTGCCCCTATATTTACCGGGATGATCCGGTACTCGAGACCGGCCTCTTCCAGAAACAGGGTGATTTTGTGCCCGTTCGGCGTGGGCCAATAGTAAAGATCGATCATGGCTCCTCCCTAGATTCTGTCACTTACGTAAAATCGGCGGCTAATCTCCGTGTAGCACAAACACACCGCCCAAACCAGCCGCTAATCGGCGATATGTACCCGGTCGCGTCCGCCGTGCTTTGCGGCCAGCAATTGCTGATTGGCCAGTTCGATGAGCATGGTTTCGGTGGTATCCCGATTAGGCACGTGAAATATTCCGCCGATACTGACTGTGACCAAGCCGTGCGGGGAATCGCTGTGCGGAATATTGAGTCCGCGCACGCGCTCGCACAGTCTTTGCGCGTAGAGGCGTAATGCATCTGCACCGGGGAAAAATGCCACAACGGAAAATTCTTCCCCGCCGTAGCGGGCGACGCAATCCGACGCGCGGACGAACGATTTGGCAATACAATCTCCCACCATGCGCAAGCACTCGTCTCCCGCCGCCTTCCCGTATCGCTCGTTGAACTGGCTGAAATGATCCAGGTCTATCATCAACACCGATATCCCGCTGCGGATGTGCTGCGAAACATCCAGCAGATCGGCAAAGCGCTTGTCGAAAAAACTGCGGCTGGCAACGCCGACCAGCGAGTCGCTGCTGGCGGGAAGTTCTGGCTTATTTTCTGTCTGGCCTGTTTCCGTTGCGTTCCTCAGGATGCCGATGAAGTGCGTCAGCACGCCCTGCGCGTTATGAAGGGGAATAACGCTGAATTCACCCCGGAACATCGAACCGTCCTTGCGGTAATTGCGCAACGTCACGACACAGCCGGTACCTTTGGCGATCGCGGAAAGCATTAACGTGATTTCGGGCTGATTGGTATCGGTTCCCTGCAGGATGCGGTAATTCTTTCCGATCACATCGGCACTGCCATAGCCGGTCAACCGGGTAAAGCCATCGTTGACATAGCGCACCGGAAAATCGGGTTGCTGGACATCTACGATAGCGACGCCCTCGCGAGCCCCGATCAGCGAATTGACCAGCAGGCTCTGGTTTGTGTCTTCACCCGGAATCATGACATGCCTTGCTTTTCCTTCGGCGCGTTCAGGTTCTTTTCAAGTTCTTCTGCCGGCAGGTATCCCGGCGCCTGTATGCCATTGCCAAATATCAGGTTAGGCGTACCGTTGACATGGAGCTTCTGGCCCAATGCCATGACTTTGTCGGTCTGGGTTTTGCAAACCGCATTCGCGGGCCTGATTTTCTTCAGCATCCAGTCTTTCCATGCCTTGACCGGATCGCTGGAGCAAAGCACGTTGCGCACGATTTCATGCGAGCCCGGAAATATCGGGTACAGGTACAGATACAGCGTGACATTGGTAACGCCGCTCAATTCCTTTTCCAGCCGTTTGCAATATGGGCAATTCGGATCGGTGAATATGGCCAGCTTGCGCTTGCCGTTGCCCTTCACTTCTTTCACCGCAAGGTCAAGCGGCAATTTGTCGAAGTCGACCGCAAACAGCACGCGGCGCCTCGCCTCGCTCAGGTCGCGGCGGGTTTTTGCATCGATCACGCTGCCGTCGAAAATGTATTCGCCCTTTTCGTCGGTATACAGGAGCTGGTCTCCGATCACGACTTCATACAGCCCCGCATAGGGCGTCTTGACGATGTGTTCGATGTTGCCTATACCGGGAAATTTGCTTTGCAGGGACTGGCGAATCTCATTCACGCCGGCGTGGGCGGCGGACGACAGGATCAGCAGCACGGCGATCAGCGCGGACATGCCAGGAACAGATAATTTCTTCATTGAGTATTCTCGATTTTATTTTGGTAGCGGCAGTTTAATGCAAGGCATGCTGCATCAGCATTTTTTTCAGCGGAGCGATGCGGTTGACTGAATCCAGCCCGAAATTGCGCGCGGATCGCAACACCGGAGCTTCGTTATTGAACAGATGTTTCAATCCGTAAGTCGTTGCCTGCATGGTATAGATATCTTCCTTGCGCTTTCGTTCGTAGCGGCGCAACAACATCGCGTCACCGCAGTCGTTTTGCGCGCCCCGCTCCAGAAGTATCTCCGCCAGCTGGCGCGCGTCGCGGAAGCCGGTATTCACTCCCTGCCCTGCCAGCGGGTGCATGTTGTGCGCGGCATCGCCGATCAGAGCGACGCGCGGCGCGCTGATATGCGGCAATACCAGCAGACGCAGTGGGAATGCGGCGGGCGGGGTGACCAGCTTCAGTTCGCCAAGGCTGTGCCTCGATGCGGCAGCGACTTGCCCGCACAGTTCAGGATGCGGCATTGCCAGCAGGCTGTCCGCCCGCTCCGGACTGACCGACCACACCATGGAAACCCGGTTGCCTGGCAGCGGCAGCAAGGCAAGGATACCGTCCGTCTGGAACCACTGGTATGCGATGCCGCGGTGGGGCAATTCGCATGAAAAGTTTGCCACCACCCCGTGTTGCCGGTAATCCAGCGGCGCCGCGCTGATACCCGCCTGCTTGCGCACCCATGAGTCCCTCCCATCGGCGCCGACAACCAGCTTTGCATCCACGGTGCGGCCATCTTCGAGTGTCAGCGTGGCGGAATCTGCGGCAAATTTCAGTGCGGCGCATCGCGCCGGGGCTAACAGGGTCAGATTCTCCTGCTGGGCTGCGACCTGCCACAGCGCATGGTGCAGGGCGCGGTTTTCAAGTATGCACGCCAGTTCGGCCACGCCCATCTGATACGCGCTGAATTCCAGTTCAGCGCCGCTGTCGCCGAACACACGCATTGCTTCCACCGGCGCAATGCGGTCGGCATCCAGCAACGGCCAGGCGCCCGATCGTTCAAGGAAACCGCGGCTGCCCGGGCTGATCGCGTATATCCGGTTATCCCAGTCCGTTTCGCTGGCCGGCGAGATGTGCGGCATGAGCGAGGGCTGACTCTCCACGATCGCGAGCGATAGTCCGCTTTGCTTCAGCGCGGCAGCAAGACTGGCCCCGACCAGTCCCCCGCCTATGATAACGACGTCGAATTTCATGCAGAGAATAATAGCATGCCGCCAAGATTCATTTATAATCCCTCCCCCTCGCATTGACTCTCTAATTAAATATCAGGATGCGCATCGGTCCGTACCAATTGACAAACAATCTCATCGTCGCGCCGATGGCGGGGGTGACCGACCGTCCTTTCCGCATGTTATGCAAAAGCCTGGGCGCAGGCATGGCGGTTAGCGAGATGGTGTCTTCAAATTCGCTGCTGTACGGATCGGAAAAGACAAAACGGCGCGCCAACCATGAAGGGGAGGTCGATCCGATCTCGGTGCAGATCGTCGGCGCCGATCCAAAAATGCTCGCGCAGGCCGCGCAATACAATGTGGACAACGGCGCGCAGATCATCGACATCAACATGGGCTGTCCGGCCAAAAAGATCTGCAACGTGATGGCCGGTTCCGCGCTGCTGCAGAATGAACCGCTGGTGGCCCGGCTGCTGGAGGCCGTGGTCGGCGCAGTCAAGGTGCCGGTCACGCTGAAAATCCGCACCGGGTGGGACAAACAGAACCGCAATGCAGTGCGCATCGCCAGAATCGCCGAATCCAGCGGCATACAGGCGCTTGCCATCCATGGACGCACCCGCGCCTGCGCCTATACCGGTGACGCCGAATACGACACGATCGCCGCAGTCAAAGCCAGCGTGAATATCCCCATCATTGCCAACGGCGACATCACCACACCGGAAAAAGTCAAGTATGTGCTGGCGCACACCGGCGCGGATGCAGTGATGATAGGGCGGGCTGCGCAGGGCCGTCCGTGGCTGTTCCGTGAAATCAGGCATTATCTCGATACCGGCAAGCACCTGCCGGCACCGCAGGTCGGCGAGATCCATCGCGTGTTGCGCGATCATGTGCATGAACTTTATGAATTCTATGGAGAACACACCGGATTGCGCGTGGCGCGCAAGCATATCTCCTGGTATACCAAAGGACTGAGCGGGTCGGCTCATTTCAGACATCATATGAACCAGCTGGAAGCACCTGACCAGCAGCTGGCGGCAGTGGACGATTTTTTTGCGGAGCAATCGCAGCGTGGGGCACGACTGCATTACATCGAGGAACTGGCGGCATGACTGAAATTGTAGTGAACGAAAACGATATGGCGCGCTATGTGCGCAAGGCGCTCAGGGAATATTTCAGGGACCTCGACGGAGAAGAACCCTGCTGCGGGATGTACGACATGGTGATGTATTGCGTCGAAAAGCCGCTGCTCGAAATGGTGCTGGAACACGTCGGAGGCAACCAGACCCGCGCGGCGGAAATGCTCGGCATCAACCGCAACACCCTGCGCAAGAAAATGCTGCTGCACTGCATCGAGTAATCTCCAGTCCTTCCGGCAGGCCGGATTTTTGTAATCCACACCGTCGCAGGCTTACCCACATATACTTTTCATCGGAATCATCATGGCAGCCATCAAACAAGCACTCCTCAGCGTGTCCGACAAATCCGGCGTTCTTGAATTTGCCCGGGGCCTGAACCAGCTCGGCGTAAAAATCCTCTCCACCGGCGGCACCGCCAAGCTGCTCGCCGACAACGCCATCCCGGTCACCGAGGTGGCGGATTACACCGGTTTCCCCGAAATGCTGGACGGGCGCGTCAAGACGCTGCAGCCGAAAGTCCACGCCGGCATCCTGGCACGGCGCGATCTGCCGGAACATGTCGCCACACTGAAGAAACATGACATTCCGACCATAGACCTGGTGGTGGTCAACCTGTACCCGTTTGCTGCAACGATCGCCAAGCCCGGCTGCTCGCTGGAAGACGCCATCGAGAACATCGACATAGGCGGACCGACCATGGTGCGAGCGGCGGCGAAGAACCACGGCCATGTCGCGATCGTCACCGATCCGGCCGATTACGCGGATGTGCTGGCCGAGATGCAAACCAACGATTCCTCGGTGAGCGACACAACGCGTTTTGACTTGGCGAAGAAGGCCTTCTCGCACACCGCCGCCTACGATTCCGCAATCAGCAACTACCTAACCGCGATCAATGCGGACGGCACGAAAAGCGCGTTCCCCGCTCAAATCAATTTCAACTTTGCCAAGGTTCAGGAAATGCGCTATGGCGAGAACCCGCACCAGAACGCCGCGTTCTACCACGACCTCATCCCGGTACCGGGCGGCATCGCCGACTACACCCAGCTGCAGGGCAAGGAACTCTCCTACAACAATATCGGCGATGCCGATGCGGCATGGGAACTGGTCAAGACTTTCGACCAGCCAGCCTGCGTGATCGTCAAGCACGCCAATCCGTGCGGCGTCGCGATCGCCGAAACCCCGCTCGAAGCCTACAAGCTGGCCTACGCAACCGACCCCACTTCCGCGTTCGGCGGCATCATCGCGTTCAACCGAGAACTTGATGCAGACAGCGCGGCGCAGATCACCGCCAACCAGTTCGTCGAACTGATCATCGCGCCTTCGGCAAGCGATGCCGCGCTCAAGGTCACTGCGGCAAAACAGAACGTGCGTGTGCTCTCGGTGCCGCTTTCCAACGCCCACAACCAGTTCGACTTCAAACGCGTCAACGGCGGGCTGCTGGTGCAATCGCCGGACACGCTCAACGTACAGGCGGCGCAACTCAAGGTCACAGGCAAGACTCAGCCGACCGGCGAACAACTGCAAGACCTGCTGTTCGCGTGGCGCGTGGCCAAGTACGTGAAATCGAACGCGATCGTGTTCTGCAAGAACGGTCGCACGCTGGGCGTCGGTGCCGGGCAGATGAGCCGCGTGGACAGTACGCGCATCGCCAGCATCAAGGCGCAGAACGCGGGCCTGAGCCTGGCCGGATCGGTGGTTTCCTCGGATGCCTTCTTCCCGTTCCGCGACGGTATCGACGTGCTCGCCGCGGCGGGTGCAAAAGCCGTGATCCAGCCCGGCGGTTCGATGCGCGACGAGGAAGTCATTGCGGCAGCAGATGAGCACGGGATTGCGATGGTGTTCACCGGCTTCCGCCATTTCCGCCATTAGGCCTGCTGCGCTCGGCATAACTGAGTTGTTCAAGGATTCAAAATGCGGGATCGCGAAGCGATGAACAGGAAGTACATTCCGCTTTTTGCGAGTTGGTCGGCAAACCGACCATCCCTGCGAGACCCGCTTCATCCTTTCACGTCTTGTTCTGCCTTTGCTCGTAACGGCCTAACCGCACCAAGTAGTTAGAAAGGCTTACTATTCTATGAAGATTTTAGTCATCGGTTCCGGCGGTCGCGAGCATGCGATGGCCTGGCGACTGGCGCAGGGTGCCAGGGTCCAGAAAATCTATGTTGCGCCGGGCAATGCGGGGACGGCGCTGGAAGAAGGGATGGAAAATGTCGCGATCACCGCAATCCCGGAGTTGATCGCATTCGCGCAGCGCGAGGACATCCACATGACCATCGTCGGCCCTGAGGCGCCACTGGCGGCAGGTATCGTGGATGCATTCCGCGCCGCCGGACTGAAGATATTCGGCCCCACCAAGGCTGCCGCGCAGCTCGAATCCTCCAAGGATTTCGCGAAGCGGTTCATGGTACGGCACAGAATTCCGACCGCCTTCTTCGAAACCTTCAGCGAGATCGAACCGGCAAAGGCGTATGTCGAAAAACACGGCGCGCCGATCGTGGTCAAGGCCGACGGCCTGGCGGCAGGCAAGGGCGTCGTGGTTGCAATGAGCAAGGACGAGGCTCTTGCCGCGATCGACATGATGCTCTCGGACAACAAGCTGGGCGATGCCGGCGCGCGCGTTGTGGTCGAGGAATTCCTGGGCGGTGAAGAGGCCAGCTTCATCGTGATGGTGGACGGCAAGAACATATTGCCGATGGCGACCAGCCAGGATCACAAACGACTGCTGGATGGCGACCGGGGACCCAACACCGGCGGTATGGGCGCTTATTCGCCCGCGCCGGTGGTCACCCCCGAACTGCATGCGCGCGTGATGCGCGAGGTGATTCAGCCGGTCGTGCGCGGCATGGAAAAGGAAGGGATCAATTTCACCGGGTTTCTGTATGCCGGCCTGATGATTTCGCCGGACGGCGGCATCAAGGTACTGGAATTCAACTGCCGCATGGGCGACCCGGAAACCCAGCCCATCATGCTGCGCCTGAAAAGCAATTTTGCCGCCATCGTCGAACACGCGATCAACGGCACGCTGGACCAGGTGGAGGTTGAATGGGACAGGCGCACCGCGCTCGGCGTGGTCATGGCCGCCGCCAATTACCCGGACACGCCGCGCAAGGGCGACGTGATCACCGGCCTGCCAGACATTAAAACTGGCGGCAAACTTGAAGACGCGCATGTGTTCCATGCCGGAACCGCACTGCATGACGGCAAAGTGGTCACCAGCGGCGGCCGTGTGCTGTGCGTGACCGCGCTGGGAACGATGGTCAAGATGGCGCAAATGCGCGCCTATGAAATCGCCGATGGCATCCATTTCGACGGCTGCCAGATGCGCCGCGACATCGGCTACCGGGCGATCGCCGCCAACAGGAAATAAAGCATTCCATCGGAACTGCAAATTTTCAGGTCAACTTAATGCTGCGCGCACCGTCCTCGTATCGCCGCATCGCCGCACACCTCAGACGCGGTGGCCTGATCGCATATCCCACCGAATCGTGCTACGGGCTGGGTTGCGACCCCGACAACCGCAACGCTGTGCTGCGCCTGCTCAGGCTCAAGCAGCGCCCTCAGCACAAGGGGCTGATCCTGATCGCGGCGGACTACACCCAGGTCGAGCGCTATCTGCATCCACTGACACAGGAAGAACAGAAGCGCCTCAGAATTGCCGGTGCGCAGGCCGTCACCTACCTGATGCCGGCCCGGCCTTCCGCGCCGCGCTGGTTGCGCGGCAGCCATGACACACTGGCGATACGATTGACCGCGCATAAACAGGCCGCGCAGCTCTGCCGCGGCGTGGGCAGCGCACTGGTGTCGACCAGCGCAAACCGCAGCGGTCAGCGCCCCGCAAAAACCTGCGCGCAGTGCCGCCGCCTGTTCGGGTGCAGGGTGTGGGTGTTGCCTGGCCGCGTGGGCAAAAACAGGAAACCTTCGACCATCGCAATGTGGGCTGATGGTAAAATCATCCGCAGCTAATCAACACCGGGAAAATCATGAGTGGTTTCAATTCCGCAGCGGTCAGGGAATATCTGACCGAACTGCAAGAGCTGATCGTCGACCGCATGGAGCAGGTCGACGGCAAAAAATTCCTGCGCGACAGCTGGGACCGGCCTGAAGGCGGCGGCGGCAAAAGCTGCATACTCGAGGAAGGCAACGTGCTGGAGCGCGGCGGCGTGGCGTTTTCACATGTCAAAGGCGAAAAGATGCCGCCCTCCGCAACCGCGCACCGTCCCGAGCTGGCGGGCCGCCGCTGGGAGGCAATGGGCGTGTCGCTGGTATTTCACCCGCGCAATCCCTATGCACCGACGGTGCACATGAACGTGCGCATGTTCGTCGCGATGAAGGACGGGGCCGAGCCGGTGTTCTGGTTCGGCGGCGGCATGGACCTGACCCCGTATTACGGTTTTGCGGAAGACGCGGTGCATTTCCACCAGGCCTGCAAGAATTCGCTTGCGCCATTCGGTGCGGAATTGCACCCCAAATACAAGAAATGGTGCGACGAGTATTTCTTCATCAAGCATCGCAATGAGCCGCGCGGCGTCGGCGGGATCTTTTTCGACGACCTGAGCGCGCCTGATTTCGACACCGCATTCGCAATCCAGCAAAGCGTGGGCGACCATTTCCTGTCCGCCTATGTGCCTGTGCTGGAGCGCCGCATGAACACCCCTTACACCGAACGCGAGCGGGATTTTCAGCTGTACCGGCGCGGCCGCTACGTCGAGTTCAACCTGGTGATAGATCGAGGCACCATATTCGGGCTGCAGTCCAACGGGCGGACCGAATCCATCCTGCTGTCGATGCCGCCGCTGGTCAAATGGCGCTATGACTGGCAACCGGAAAAAGGCACGCCCGAGGCGGAACTATACGAAAAATTCCTTGTTCCAAAAGAATGGATCTGATTCACAATCCGCGCCCGCTCGGTATTTGTGCAGATAAACTGAATTAATTCTAATACCATGCAGCCAAAAGACCATTGGGAAAAAGTCTACGCCAACAAGGCAACCAACGCGGTGAGCTGGTTCCAGCCACATGCCGACACCTCCGTCGGCCTGATCAAGGCCACCGGCGCTGCCCTTGACGCATCCATCATCGACGTGGGCGGCGGCGCTTCGACACTGGTCGACGACCTTCTGGCGCTGGGTTATACCAATCTGACAGTGCTGGACCTGTCCGCGGCGGCACTCGCTGCGGCGCGCCAGCGTCTGGGCAGCAAGGCATCCGGCGTGCACTGGATCGAAGCGGATATCACCCGGGCCAGCCTGCCCGACCGCGAATTCGATATCTGGCATGATCGCGCCGTGTTCCATTTCCTGACTTCGCCGGAAGAGCGTGCCGCCTATGTGCAGGCCGTATTTCGCGCCGTCAAGCCCGGCGGTCACGTCATCGTCGCCACCTTCGCCGAGGACGGCCCGAACCAGTGCAGCGGTTTGCCGGTCATGCGCTATCGCCCCGATGAATTGCATGCCGAATTCGGCGAGGCATTCACGCTGCTGAAACACGAGAAAGAAGCGCATCACACCCCGTCCGGCACCGTACAGCAATTTGTTTACTGCTATTGCCGCAGGATGGGCACCTGACCGAGGCCGGACCGGCCGGGCAATCTGAACACAGATGCAGTCTGTGCATTGAATTTGTTCGTTCCTGCAACCGCCGGAAGCGGTTACGGTGGCAACGCTCATGGGGTAGACTTTGCGAAGTGCGTGCCTCGGTGCGAATATTCCCTGATTATTTTCGATGCGATTGATACTTTATTTTCTGTTGCTTTTTCTGTTTCTGATCACGCCGCCCGCCCTGGCCGCCCAGTCCACCGGAGAGTCCCCGCGGCACGGCAAAACTGCCCCGGCCACTGCCGGTGATGCGGATTTCCTTGCCGCGCACGACGCCTATCTCGCCGGCGATACGGTCAAGCTCGGACGCTTTGCGCAGCGCCTGAAAACCTCGCCGCTGGAAGTGTACGTCAGCTACTACCAGCTGAGCCTGGCCCTCAAGAAAATCGGCCAGAAACCAGTACCGAGTTCACTCGACAACGCGGTCAGGCGCTTCCTGTCGCGCCCGGAAGACACCCCGGTGATCGACCTGTTACGAGGTGAATGGCTCAAGGTGGTCGGCGAAAGACAGCAATGGGATGAATTCGATGCCGAATACCCGCACCTGCGCAACGGGGACAGCGAACTGGCCTGCTATGCACTGCAATCGCTTCGCCGCAACCAGGAAACGGAAGCGCTGCGCGGGGCGCGGAAATTATGGTTCATCGGCAAGGAGCTGCCGGACAGTTGCGATGTCCTGTTCAAGGCTGCGTTGTCCGCCGGAATCATCAGCAAGCAGGATATCGGCCGTCGGCTGCGCCTGGCCCTGGAGGCAAACAATGTGTCCTTCGCGATCCAGTTGTCCGCACAACTGGATGAGCAGTACGCGGGTTTGCCAGCGATGCTCAGAAGCGCGGCCGCGGATCCGGACCGATACCTGAGAAAACTGACCTCTGGCAATTTCAGTTCAGCGAACATGCCGGCTGCGCAAACGCCGATCAGCGCATCGACCGAAGCGTCTGCTGCAAACGACGAAGCAGAAACAACTGCTTCCGCGGTGGCTGCGGTATCCGCGGCCGATGCAACGTCTACCGCTCCACCACCGGAACTGTCTGGCTGGCGCAGCCTCTTGTCCCAACTTGGCTTCGGCAGCGCTTCGAGTGCCGAATCAGCAGATGCGGATGCCGCATCGGCGGCGTCCTCTGCCGGTAGTTGCGATGGTCCCTGCGCCGCTATCTACGACGACGTTACCATTCCGGTGATGGGATGGAATGCCCGATTGGCCAGCAAGGGCCAGCGCGTTGCGGCGATATTTGCCGTTGAACGGCTGGCCAAGCAATCCTCTGATCTGGCTGCAGCGCACTGGACGAAGATCGCGGGATATTTCCCGCCAGCGGAGCAGCATTATTGCTATGGCCGCCTTGCCTACCAGGCGGCACGCAACCTGGATGAACGTGCGCTGCAATGGTACAGCGACGCGTCGGACATGCCGCTCAACGAAAAACAGTCTGCATGGCGTGTCCGCGCCGCGTTGCGCGCGCATGACTGGCCCGTTGTGCTGGCAAGCGTGAACGCGATGAGCGAAGATCAGCAGCAGGAATCCGCGTGGCTGTACTGGAAAGCACGCGCGCTGGAAGCGCTGGGCAAAACGGTCGAAGCGAGGAAAATTTTCGCGCCGCTTAGCGAGGAATTCAGCTTTTACGGTCTGCTTGCAGGCGATGAGCTGTCCGGTACTCCAGTGCTAAGCCAGGCCGACCCGGTCTACAAACCTGACAGCCAGGCCATTGCCGCAGTTTCCGCGATGCCGGGTGTGCAGCGCACGCTGATCCTTTACCGCATCGGCATGCGCAGCGATGCGCTGGAGGAATGGCGCTGGGTGGTGAACAACCTGACTGACCGGCAACTGCTGACCGCGGCAGAAATCGCGCGGCGCAACAAGATGTACGACCGTGCGATCGGCGCGGCGGACTTGACCGTATCCGAGCACGATTTCAGCATGCGCTACCCTGCCCCTTACCGGGCCGACCTACAGGTACATCTTCGCAAACACGGTCTCGATGAGGCCTGGGTATATGGGCTGATGCGCCAGGAAAGCCGTTTTGCGACCAGCGCCAAATCCGAAACCGGGGCAGCGGGATTGATGCAGATCATGCCGAGCACAGCGCGCTGGGTCGCAAGAAAACTCGGACTGAAGAGTTATCGAAAAGCGCTGATCCACCAGCTCGACACCAATTTTAGGATCGGAACCTATTACATGAAATCGGTGCTGTCCCGCTCCGAAAACAACCCGGTGCTGGCTTCGGCGGCATACAATGCCGGACCGATGCGGGCGTTGCAGTGGCGGGGCGACAAACCGCTCGAAGGTGCAATCTATGCCGAAACCATCCCATACCAGGAAACCCGGGACTATGTGGAAAAGGTGATGAGCAATACCGCCTTTTACGCCGATCAGTTCGGCGACCCGCCGCACTCGCTCAAGAAGCGCCTTGGCATCGTGCCGGGCAAATCCTCGGATAATCCGACTGCGGACAACCGCCAGACCAGCGCCAATGGCAACTGAAGCAAAAATCTATTGTGTGGGCGGCGCGGTGCGCGACCGATTGCTGGGGCTGCCCGTCCAGGACCGCGACTGGGTCGTGGTGGGCAGCACTCCGGAACGAATGGTCGCGCAGGGATTCCAGCCGGTCGGCAAGGATTTCCCTGTGTTCCTGCACCCTGAGACGCACGAGGAATATGCGCTGGCGCGAACCGAGCGCAAAACCGCGCGCGGCTATCAGGGATTTGCCGTTCATGCCGCGCCGGATGTCACGCTGGAACAGGACCTGATGCGCCGCGATTTCACGATCAACGCGATCGCCCAGGAATTTGATGACAAGCACGGCGACGGCAAACTGATCGATCCCTATAACGGCGTTGCCGACTTGCGCGCGGGCATATTGCGCCATGTCAGCGCGGCATTCGGCGAAGACCCGGTGCGCATCCTGCGCGCGGCGCGTTTTGCGGCGCGCTTCGGCTTCGTCATCGCGCCCGAAACGCTGCAGCTGATGCGCGGCATGGTGGACAACGGCGAAGTCGACGCGCTGGTCGCGGAGCGCGTCTGGCAGGAACTTTCGCGCGGCCTGATGGAGAAAACCCCGTCGCGCTTTTTCGAGACACTGCGCAGCTGCGGCGCGCTGGCAAGAATCATCCCCGAGGTCGATGCGCTGTTCGGTGTGCCGCAACCGGAAAAATACCATCCCGAAATCGATTGCGGCGTGCACACCATGCTGGTGGTGGATGATGCGGCACGTCACGGCTACACGCTGGAAACGCGCTACGCCGCGCTGACACATGATCTGGGCAAGGCGACCACACCTGCAGATTTATTGCCGCGCCATACCGGACACGAATTGCGCAGTGTGGAACTGGTCCGGCAGCTCTCGCAGCGCCTGCGCGCATCGGGCGAATGCCGCGACCTGGCCCTGCTGGCCGCGCGTTATCACGGCGACATTCATCGCGCCAATGAACTGCGCGCCGATACCATCATCAGGCTGTTCCAGTCGACGGACGCATGGCGCAGGCCGGAACGCTTCGCACAGCTGCTGCAAGCCTGTGCCTCGGATGCGCGCGGCCGCACCGGCCACGAAAATGATGCCTATCCGCAGGAAGAATATCTGCTGCAGCTGTTAAGCGTCGCGCGTGCGGTGGACGCGGGTGAAATCGCAAGGCAATGCCAGGACACGGGAGCCATCGCCGATGCGGTGCAGCGGGCGCGCACCGATGCGATAACCGGACTGGTCGAGCAACAGCGCAACTCAGCCTGACGCCTGGCTTACAGCAGGCGCGTCAGATCACCGTTGGCGAATCCGGATAGCGGGTTCGTCATTTTCTTCCCCAGCGCGATCACCTTGAACAGCTCGCCCATCTCGGCCGGGCTGGTGAGTTTCTGCAGCTGCGCCGAAAGCGGCAGGTAATCGCGCAGGTTTTCCGGCGAGGTCTCGCCGATCAGATCGGTGATGCCGCAGTTGATCAGGAATAACGCCTGCGAGGTGTAGCCGAGCAGTTCCAGGCCCGCATCGATACCGCATTCCGCGATATCGGTGAAGTTCACGTGTGCGGTGATGTCCTGCAGGCCGGGCAGGAAGAACGGGTTGTCGTGCGCATGATGGCGGTAGTGGCACATCAGCGTGCCGCTGCGGCGCTGCGGGTGGTAATACTCTCGCGCGCCGAAACCATAGTCGACAAACAGCATCGCACCCTGCTCCAGGCTTTGCGCAAGGCTGTTGACCAGCCCGCGCGCAGCGAGGCATATTTCGCTGATGTAATCATCCGGCACGGCAATCTGCTGGGCGGCATGAAGCAATTCCGGATCGATGGTTGCGCGCTCCTGCCAGATGAAACCGTCCGCATCGGCAGCAACGCCGCGCTCGGTGATCGCGCTGTCGCGCCAGTGCAGCAGATGCACCGGCAGCGCATCGAGCACTTCATTCGCAACGATCGCACCGCTGAATCGTTCCGGCAACGCATCCAGCCAGCATAACCGGTCCAGCAGATGCGGCAGACGTTCGCGTACCAGGTCCTGCTGGCGCGCGCGCAAGTCTGCGCTGACCTCGAGGATCGCATAGCTGTCCGGAAGACGTTCCAGTCGTTCCAGCTCTGCGAGCAAATCAACCGCCAGTTTGCCGCTGCCTGCGCCCAGTTCCAGGATATGCGGCGCGCTTTCCGCGGTGATCTCGGCAACCTGCCGCGCCAGCGTCCGCCCGAACAGCGGCGAGAGTTCCGGCCCGGTGATGAAATCGCCCGCGTCGCCGAACTTGTGTGCGCCGGCCGCGTAATAGCCGAGTCCCGGCGCATATAGCGCCAGATCCATGAAACGCGAGAACGGAATCCATCCGCCCCTGGTTTCGCGATCGTAATGGGCAGCGATGTCGCGCCGGATCGTTTCTGCCAAGGTTATGCTGTGCCGCGCGGCTGCAGCGGTGGGCTCGGGTAAAGTAGCGGGCATGGTCAGGTATAATTCCCGTAACGGCGGGATGTAACGGTATATGCTGGTTTAAAGGAGCACGAGTCTAATGGAACAGGGCATGCAGGGCAAAGTGGTATTGGTGACGGGAGGCGCAAAACGCGTCGGCGCGGCGATCTGCCGGCGCCTGCACGCGGCCGGCGCACAGGTCGCCATACACTACCGCAGCTCAAGACAGGAGGCGCTGGCTTTGCAGGACGAACTGAATGCGCTACGCCCGGACAGCGCGGCGGTGTTCAAGGCCGATCTGCTCGAGCTGCAAGCGTTGCCGGAAATGTTCCAGGAAGTCTTGCTGAAATTCCGGCAGCTCGACGCGCTGGTCAACAATGCGTCCAGCTTTTACGCGACACCGCTGGAGGATATCGACGAGCGGCAATGGCAAGACCTGCTCGGCACCAACCTGAAAGCCCCGCTGTTTCTGGCCCAGGCTGCAGCGGCCGAACTGCGCCGCCACCGTGGCTGCATCGTGAACATCGCCGATATCCACGCGGAACGCCCCATGCACGGCCATCTGCTGTACAGCACCGCGAAGGCCGGCCTGGTCGCGCTGACCAAAGCGCTGGCGCAGGAGATGGCGCCGCATGTGCGCGTCAACGCAGTTGCCCCGGGCGTCATCGTGTGGCCGGAAACCGAGGTGTGGATGGACGAGGAAGAACGCCGCAAGATCATCGCGCATACCCTGCTCAAGCGCGAGGGCGAACCGGATGACATCGCCCGAACCGTCGCCTTCCTGATCCAGGACGCGCCGTACATCACCGGGCAGATAATTTCCGTTGACGGCGGACGCAGCGTCAACCTGTGAATAGTCTCCCTCTTTCCTGATGAATATGAACGACCTGACCCAGCCCATACATTTCGAACGCCACTCGACCAACTTCAACCGCCTCAAGGGCCGGCTGGAGCACATGGTCGGGCAGGCAATCGCCGATTTCAACATGATAGAGGAAGGCGACAGCGTGATGGTGTGTCTGTCCGGCGGGAAGGATTCCTACACGCTGCTCGACATACTGCTCACACTGCGCAAGCGCGCGCCGATCGACTTCCGCATCGTTGCCATGAATCTCGACCAGAAGCAGCCCGGCTTCCCGGCCGATGTGCTGCCGGCTTACCTGAAAAAGCTCGGTGTCGAATACCACATCGAAACGCAGGACACCTATTCCATCGTGAAGCAGAAAATACCCGAGGGCAAGACCACCTGCTCGCTTTGCTCGCGGCTGCGGCGCGGCATCATCTACCGCGTGGCGGGCGAACTCGGCGCAAACAAGATCGCGCTGGGACATCACCGCGACGACATGATCGAAACGCTGTTCCTGAACCTGTTTTTCGGCGGCAAGCTCAAGGCGATGCCGCCCAAGCTGCTCACCGACAGGGGCGACCACATCGTGATCCGGCCGCTGGCCTACTGCCCGGAGAAGGACATCGCGCGCTATGCGCGCGGCATGGAATTCCCGATCATCCCGTGCAACCTGTGCGGCGCGCAGGAAAACCTGCAGCGCCAGAACATCAAGGAAATGCTCGCCGCATGGGAGCGCGAATATCCGGGCCGCAGCCAGACCATCTTTACCGCCATGCAGAGCATCGCGCCGTCGCATCTGCTGGATGGCGATCTGTTCGATTTCATGAATATCCAGCCGGGCGACAAACTGGCGGAAGGCGATACCGCATTTGACCCCGGTCTGTAATCGTTGAAAACCGCTGCCTGACGGAACCAGTCGGACGAAATCCGGTCTCTCGCTCAGCCTGTCCGCGCCCCATCACAGAAGATTTCCGGCCTGTTTTGGGTGTGAAATCCCTGTAATATGCTTGCCGGTACCAGATACAGGATTTATTTCAGGGGCAGCGCACAGTTTTCGTTTTTAGTTCCGGTTCAGTTCAATATAAAATGTACCGACCAACCCAGCATCGATTACCCTAAAGGAGTGAAGTTATGTCATTGCGCCGTATTGTTCCCGCCAGTCTATTCGCCATCGGCATCATGGCAACCTGCAGTACCTCGGCCCTTGCGGACACTGTCGACATCAACCTGCGTGATACCAGCGCTCAGTTCCAGTACATTTCCTCGCTGGGTCGCGATCCGCTCGGCAAAACCAAATTCCATGTCGGCGTCCTTTACCACAATCGCAACAACATGCTGGGCGATTTCGGCCTGGTTGTGCAGGATGAACTGGGCGACAATGCACCCGGATTTTCCGTAGGGGTCGGGATCAAGGGTTTGGTCGCCAAGGTAGCCGGCGACACCCGCATCGTAAGCAGAACTTCCGCGATGGCGCTTGGCGGGCTGGTGCGCTATTCTCCTCCTGAGGCTCAGCGCTTCGGCGTAGTCGGGGAAATATACATGTCTCCCAACATCGTCACGTTTGGCGATGCAAACCGATATGTTCAGTCCAATGTCCGCGCGGAATACGAAGTCATCCCGCAGGCGGTTGCGTATCTCGGTTACCGGAGAATCGAATTCGGCATCAACAACCGGCCCAACGAAATCCTCGACGAGGGTGTCTTTCTGGGCGTAAGGATCTCGTTCTAGGCGGCAAGCCTGCTAACCGGCTCCGACCGCGATTTTGAAAACCGCCTTGCGTATAAAGCCGTTGCTGACCAGCGGCGCATGCGCATCCTCGGGGAAGAATATGCAGAAATGACCCGGCGGCGTGGCGATCCATGCCGCGGGTTTATCATCGAAGAACCGGATGTCCTTCCCGGCGTCGTAATCATCCGCCGGATAGCGGCAATCGGGCAGTGATTTCCAGCCCATCTCGTCCACACCTTCCAGCACATACTGAATATCGATGTAACGGCGGTGGCATTCCAGTTTTGCCTCGGCCCGGGTCCGCCCTTCCTCATGTTCGACGATAGCGAACAGATTGTCGCCTTCGATGTCGTGGTGCCCCGGTGCAAGTGCGCGCAAATCAGTATGGCGGATAAATTCGAATGCGCGAAAGAACAGCGGATGCAATTTGCTGTAGCGGCCCGCGTTGGCGAGGTTGGAAAATATCATGTCAGAGAAATCTCGCCACCATGCCTTTGGCGAACTCGCCCTGCAAGGGTATGCGCACGTAGTGCCCGCTGCCCGGCGCAACGTCCATTGCAGCGCCATCGGGGCCGTGCATCTCGGCGAGTTCGACGATACGGTTTCCGGATGGATGGATGATTTCCAGCCTGTCGCCAACCGAAAACCGGTTCTTCACTTCGATCTCGGCGAATCCGTTCGCGCAGGCCACGATGTCGCCGACATATTGCTGGCGCGTGCTCTCTGAATGGCCGCGCAGGTAATTCTGCTGTTCGTGGGTATGATGGCGTTCGTAGAAACCGTCGGTGTAGCCGCGGTTCGCGAGCGCATCCAGCGCGCCGAGCAGTGAATAATCGAACGGCCGGCCCGCAACCGCATCGTCAATCGCCTGGCGGTAAACCTGGGCAGTGCGCGCGACATAGTAGACCGACTTGGTGCGGCCCTCGACCTTCAGCGAGTCGATGCCGATTCTGACCAGCCGCTCGACATGCTCGACCGCGCGCAGGTCCCTGGAATTCATGATGTAGGTGCCATGCTCGTCTTCCAGCACCGGCATCAGTTCACCGGGATGATCCTGGCGCGAGATCAGGTAGGCGCGGTCGGCCAGCGGATGGCGCGGTTGAGAACCGCAATCGGAGAGCGCGCTCCGGCCCAGCGCCTTGTCGAAATCGAAATCGATTCTTTGTATGTCGCCGGTGCCGTTCTCTTCGGCATTTTCCACCTTGTAATCCCAGCGGCAGGAATTGGTGCAGGTGCCCTGATTCGCGTCGCGGTGGTTGAAGTAACCGGACAGCAGGCAGCGCCCGGAATAGGCGATGCACAGCGCGCCGTGCACGAACACTTCCAGTTCCATGTCGGGGCACTGCTGGCGTATCTCCTCGATCTCGTCGAGCGACAGTTCGCGCGACAGGATCACGCGCGTCAATCCCAGCGATTGCCAGAATTTCACCGCCGCATAATTCACGGTGTTGGCCTGCACCGAGAGATGGATCTCCTGCTCCGGCCAGCGCTCGCGCACCATCGCGATCAAACCGGGATCGGCCATGATCAGCGAATCCGGCTGCATCGCGATGACCGGCTCCATATCGGCCATGTAGGTCTTCACCTTGGCGTTGTGCGGCATCAGGTTGCTCGCGACGAACAGTTTCTTGCCCAGCGCATGCGCTTCGGCAATTCCGGTCTGCAATTCTTCCAGCTGGAATTCATTGTTGCGCGCGCGCAAGGAATATCGCGGCTGACCGGCATACACCGCGTCTGCGCCGAACGCATATGCGGTGCGCATTTTTTCCAGCGTTCCCGCCGGCAGCAACAATTCCGGCGCGCGCATCAGAGCCCCAGCCGCTTCCAGATTTCCAGCGACGGGCCAGCATGGTTCAGTGTATAGAAATGCAGGCCCGGCGCGCCGCCGGCGAGCAGCTTCTCGCACAGTTGCGTGACGACATCGAGGCCAAAGGCCTGAACCGCTTCGGTGTCATCCCCGTAACCTTCCAGTGTCTTGCGCATCCAGCGCGGGATTTCCGCGCCGCAGGCATCGGAAAAGCGCGCCAGCTGCGCAAACTTCACGACCGGCATGATGCCCGGCACGATCGGAACGGTGACGCCCAGCTTGCGGCACCCATCGACAAAGCGGAAGTAGCCATCCGCATTGTAGAAGTACTGGGTAATCGCGGAATCCGCGCCGGAATCGACCTTGCGCTTGAAGTTGAGCATGTCCTGTTGCGCGGATCTGGCCTGCGGGTGGAATTCAGGATAGGCGGCCACCTCGATATGAAAATGGTCGCCGGTCTGCTCGCGGATGAACGCCACCAGTTCGTTGGCGTAGTGGAATTCGCCGATGCTGTGCATGCCGGAAGGCAGGTCGCCGCGTAGCGCGACGATGCGCTTGACACCCATATCCTTGTAGGTATTCAGGATTGCGACAATGTTCTCGCGAGTGGAACCGACGCAGGACAGGTGCGGCGCGGCGTTATGGCCTTCGGCCTTGATCTGCCTTATGGTTTCCAGAGTGCGGTCCTGCGTGGAACCGCCCGCACCGAAGGTGACGGAAAAAAATTCCGGATTGAGCGGCGCCAGTTGCACGCGCACAGCCGCAAGCTTTTTTACCCCTTCCGGAGTTTGCGGCGGATAGAATTCGAAACTGAAAAGTCGACGGGTCATGACAGCCTCATTGCTTTCTGATCAATTGTGCGGCCGCCGATGACAGCGCCCAGGAAAAAATACTGTAAAGCACTGCACCGACCACGCCGGACCAGAAACTGTCGACGACAAATCCGCGCAGCACCGAGCCGACCAGCCAGAACAATGCACCGTTCACGACGAAGATGAAAAGCCCAAGCGTGATCACCGTGACCGGCAGCGTCAGCAGCAACAGCAACGGGCGCAGCAGCGTATTGACCAGCCCGAGGAAAAACGCCGCGATCAGCGCCGCGCCAAAACCGGCCACGTGTATGCCCGGCACGTAGTTCGCGACTGCGAACAATGCGAGCGCATTGAGCACCCAGATCAACAACAGCTGCAATTGCATATTCATTTGCTTGCTCCTCTGGCGGGCTTGGCTGCTTTTGCACGCAATGCCGAACCATATGCGGATTGGCACCAGTCGCTCATCTCCGCCGGCGAATCGAGGCTAGCAGGCGGCGCCGACCAATACGACAACTGCACGGCTCTGTTCCGGTTATGATAAACATAGGGGTGGCTGCCAGCCCGCTCGAACCGCGCCAGATTCTCGGCGTCGGTCTTGAAGAACAATTCGTCTTCGGCGATCAGCGCGAACATCAGCCCTTCGCGGTACAGGCCATGGCCCCCGAACATCCTGCGCGCCGACACCTCAGCCCAGCCCGCCATGAGTTCCACCACATAGTTGACGAATTCATTGCGGGTAGTGGACATGGCGGGCCTGCTTCGTCAATAACGGTAATGGTCGGGCTTGTACGGGCCGTCCTTGGGCACGTTGATGTACGCAGCCTGCTGGTCGGTGAGCATGCTCAGCTGTGCGTTCAGAGTGGTCAGCTGCAGCCGTGCAACCTTCTCGTCCAGATGCTTGGGCAGTGTGTACACACCAACAGGATAGTCCTGGTTGCGGGTGAATAGTTCAATTTGCGCGATGGTCTGGTTCGCGAACGAAGAAGACATCACGTAGGACGGATGGCCGGTGCCGCAACCGAGGTTCACCAGGCGGCCCTCGGCCAGCAGCAGGATGCGCTTGCCATCCGGGAATACCACTTGATCGACCTGCGGTTTGATGTTTTCCCACTGGTATTGCTTCAGCGAGGCGACGTCGATCTCGTTGTCGAAGTGGCCGATGTTGCAGACTATGGCCTGGTTCTTCATCTTCTTCATGTGCTCGTGGGTGATCACATGGTAGTTGCCGGTGCAGGTAACAAAAATGTCGCCGTGCTCGCAGGCGTAATCCATGGTAACCACGCGGTAGCCTTCCATCGCGGCCTGCAGCGCGCAGATCGGATCGATCTCGGTGACCCAGACCTGCGCGGAAAGCGCGCGCAGCGCCTGCGCCGAGCCCTTGCCGACGTCCCCGTACCCGGCGATCACCGCGATCTTGCCGGCCACCATCACGTCAGTCGCGCGCTTGATGCCGTCCACCAGCGACTCGCGGCAGCCGTACAGATTGTCGAACTTGGACTTGGTGACCGAGTCGTTCACGTTGATCGCCGGGAATTTGAGTTCGCCGCGCTCGTGCATCTGGTACAGGCGATGCACGCCGGTCGTGGTTTCCTCGGTGACACCCTTGACCGCTGCAAGGCGCGTGGAATACCAGGTCTTGTCGGTGGCCAGTTTGGCCTTGATTGCTGCGAACAAACAGGTCTCTTCTTCCGAGCCGGGATTGTTCAGCACGGTTGCGTCCTTCTCGGCGCGCGCGCCCAGATGCAGCAACAGGGTGGCATCGCCGCCGTCGTCCAGAATCATGTTGGAATAGCCACCGTCTTTCCATTCGAAAATGCGGTGGGTAAAGTCCCAGTATTCGGTCAGCGACTCTCCCTTGTAGGCGAAAACCGGTACTCCGGTTGCAGCGATGGCCGCGGCAGCGTGATCCTGGGTGGAGTAAATGTTGCACGATGCCCAGCGCACTTCGGCACCCAATGCGGTCAGCGTTTCAATCAGCACGCCGGTCTGGATGGTCATGTGCAGGCTGCCTGTGATGCGCGCGCCTTTCAGGGGCTGGGTCTTCGCGAATTCCCTGCGGATCGCCATCAACCCGGGCATTTCGATCTCGGCAATGGAAAGTTCCTTGCGCCCCCATGCGGCCAGGGACATATCGGCGATTTTGCAATCGGTGAATTCTTTTGTAGCAGCGTTCATCTTAAGCTCCATTCATAAGTGGTAAATGAATGGGTGCAGTTGAAACGTGAAAACCACTGCCTCCGAGCCTGGCGGGGGACTGAATCCAGCCCCGCTGCAGCACCCCTCGGAGTGTGGTGTAAATTTGTTGTGTGGGCGAATCGCGGTGTCGCGTGCTCGCTCACTCCTCGTCTATCTGTGCGATATGTCTCGTCGTTCGCTGATGATACTACTAGCCATTCGACTAAGCCCGCAAGCGGGCAAGTCGCTGGTTATGCGCGGCTCCTTGCGCCTCATCCCACACAACAAATTTCAGAGGTGTTTTCTACGAATTGATTTACTTGCCGGCATCCTCGCGCAGCACTTCGGCGCGATCCGCGGCTTCCCAGGTGAAATCCGGCTCTTCCCGGCCAAAGTGGCCATAGGCAGCGGTGTTTTCATAGATCGGGCGCAGCAGATCCAGCATCTGAACGATGCCTTTGGGACGCAGATCGAAGTGTTGCATCACCAGCTCGGTCATTTTTTCGTTCGAGATCTTGCCGGTTCCATAAGTGTCCACCATGACGCTGGTCGGTTTCGCCACGCCGATCGCATAGGAGATCTGCACCAGGCACTTGCTCGCCAGACCGGCGGCGACGATATTCTTGGCGACATAACGGCTGGCATAGGCAGCGGAGCGATCCACCTTGGACGGGTCCTTGCCGGAGAATGCGCCGCCGCCGTGCGGCGCGGCGCCGCCGTATGTGTCGACGATGATCTTGCGTCCGGTCAGTCCGCAATCGCCCTGCGGTCCGCCAACAACAAAGCGTCCGGTCGGGTTGATCAGGTAGTTGATATTGCCCTTGACCAGCTCCTTCGGCAGTATCGGCTTGATGATCTCCTCGATCGCGGCCTCGCGGATCTGCTCGAGCGTCATTTCCGGCGCATGCTGGGTGGAGAGCACCACGGTATCGATGGAATCAGGCTTGCCATCCAGATAGCGGATCGTCACCTGCGACTTGGCATCCGGACGCAGCCACGGCAAGCGTCCGTCGTGGCGCAACTCCGCCTGGCGTTCCACCACTCGGTGCGCCAGGTAGATCGCCAGCGGCATCAGCGTCGGGGTTTCATCGCAGGCGTAGCCGAACATCAAGCCCTGGTCGCCTGCGCCCTGATTCAGGTAATCGTCGGATGCGCGGTCCACGCCCTGCGCGATATCCGGGCTTTGCTTGTCATAGGCGACCAGCACCGCGCAACCCTTGTAGTCGATACCGTAATCGGTGTTGTCGTAGCCGATGCGCTTGATGGTATTGCGCGCCACCGTGATGTAGTCGACATTCGCGGTGGTAGTGATCTCGCCCGCCAGGACCACCAGTCCGGTATTGGTCAGCGTCTCCGCCGCCACCCGCGCATACGGGTCTTGCGCTAGAATGGCGTCCAGAATCGCATCGGATATCTGGTCTGCGACCTTGTCCGGATGGCCCTCGGATACGGATTCGGACGTAAACAAATAATCACTCATGGTTCCCAGTTCAAATTAAGAAAAATCAAAGGCGCGCATTGTATCAAATAGTTCGCCTGACCGCAGATGACCTCACTACTGTTCAAATCGATCTTTCGCCTGCTGTCCATCCTGCCGCTGCGGTGGCTGCACGCTCTGGGCGCGCTGCTCGGCCGCATTACCTATGCGGCATCCGGAGAATATGCCGCGCGCACCCGTGAAAACCTGCGGCAGTCGAAACTGGCCGGCAGCGAAGCCGATTTCACCGGGCTGCTCGAACAGGCCATAGACGAAGCCGGCAAGGGCATGACCGAGCTTCCCTGGCTGTGGCTCAGGCCGTTCGAACAGGTCTGCGCAACCGTGCGCAGCTGCCAGGGATGGGAACATGTCGAGGCTGCCGATGCGCAAGGCAACGGGATCATTTTTCTGACTCCGCACTGGGGCTGCTTCGAAATTACCAGCCTGTATATTGCACAGCACCTGCCGCTGACCAACCTGTACAGCTCGCCGAAGCAGGACTGGCTGGAACCGTTGATGCGCAGCGGTCGCGAGCGCGGCAAGGCACGCCTAGCGACCGCGGACATGACCGGCGTACGCATGCTGTTCAAGGCACTGAAACGCGGAGAGGCGATCGGCCTGCTGCCCGACCAGGTTCCAAGCAAGGGCGAAGGCGAATGGGCGGATTTCTTCTCGCGCCCCGCTTACACCATGACGCTGGGCGGCCGTCTTGCCCAGTCCACCGGCGCTGCCGTACTGCTGGTGTATGCCGAACGCCTGCCGAAAGGCGCGGGATACAAGCTGATTTTCGAGCCGCTGGCGCTGGACTTCTCCACATCCGTGCCGCAACAGATCAATGCGGCGCTGGAACGCGTGATTGCGATTTCCCCGGCGCAGTATCTGTGGAGCTACAACCACTACAAGGTCCCGCTTGGCGTGGCACCGCCCGCTTCGGGAGAACCGGCATGATAGCCAGGCTGGGCGTATTCATTTTATGGCTGCTGCACTTCCTGCCGTTCCGCGTTCTGGTGTGGATCGGCACCAGCCTGGGCTCGCTGCTTTATCTGGTCGCCGCAGAACGACGCAGGGTCGGCACCATCAACCTGAAACTGTGCTTCCCCGAACTGGGCGATCAGGCGCGAACGAAACTGCTGCGCAACCACTTCAGAATGTTCACCCGCGGCCTGATCGAGCGCTGCATCCTGTGGTGGTCCAGCGCGGAATACATCAACAGCCTGATCCGTGTCGAGGGCGCCGAACATTTCGAGGCGATTCAGGGCAAGCCCGCGATCCTGCTCACGCCGCATTTTGTCGGCATGGATGCCGGCGGACAGTGGATCGCGCAGCACACCGACACGGTATGCATGTACGCGAACCAGAAGAACGTCTACCTGACCGAGCTGCTGCTGCAAAAGCGCGCGCGCTTCCGCAACCAGCACCTGTACTCGCGCCAGCAGGGGTTGCGGCCTATCCTGAAAGGGATGCGCGCCGGCATGCCGTTCATCTATCCGCCGGACCAGGACCAGGGCATCAGGGACGGCGCATTCATCCCGTTCTTCGGCGTGCCTGCCGCGACGATGACATCGGTGCCGCGCATCGCGCAAATGACCGGCGCGAAAGTGCTGCCATGCATCACGCGGTTGCTGCCGGGCGGCGCTGGTTATGTGCTGACCTTTTATCCGGCCTGGAATAATTATCCGAGCGGGGACGATATCGCGGATACGCGGCGCATGAACGAATTCATCGAACAGCGCATACTGGAAATGCCGGAACAGTATTTCTGGCTGCACAAGCGCTTCAAGACACGCCCGCCCGGCGAAGAGAGGTTCTACAAATGAAATATGACGACCTGCGCGACTTCATTGCACAACTGGAAAAGCTCGGCGAACTAAAGCGCGTCAGCGCAGCGGTTTCTCCCCATCTTGAAATGACCGAAATCTGCGACCGGGTCCTGCGCGCGCAAGGCCCGGCGATCCTGTTCGAAAACCCGACCGGGCACAGCGTGCCTGTCCTCGCCAACCTGTTCGGCACGCCGCGCCGCGTCGCGCTGGGCATGGGCGAAGAATCCACCGCGGCGCTGCGCGAGGTAGGCAAGCTGCTCGCCTACCTGAAGGAACCCGAACCGCCCAAAGGCCTGAAGGATGCATGGGAAAAATGGCCGGTGCTGAAACAGGTGATGACCATGTCGCCGAAGATTCTGTCACGCGCCCCTTGCCAGGATGTCGTCTGGGAAGGCGGCGAAGTCGATCTGGGCAGGCTGCCGATACAGACCTGCTGGCCCGGCGATGTCGCGCCGCTGATCACCTGGGGCCTGGTGGTCACCCGCGGGCCGACCAAGTCGCGCCAGAACCTCGGCATCTACCGCCAGCAGGTGATCGGACCGAACAAGGTCATCATGCGCTGGCTCGCGCAGCGCGGCGGCGCGCTTGATTTCCAGGACTGGAAGAAGACCCATCCCGGTGAGCCCTTTCCGGTTGCGGTGGTGATCGGCGCCGATCCGGCTACGATACTCGGCGCGGTCACCCCTGTGCCGGACAGCCTCTCCGAATATCAGTTCGCCGGACTGCTGCGCGGCAGCAAGACCGAACTGGTGAAATGTATAGGCAACGATCTGCAGGTGCCGGCCAGCGCCGAGATCGTGCTTGAAGGCGTGATCCATCCCGACGAGATGGCACTGGAAGGACCGTACGGTGACCACACCGGCTACTACAACGAACAGGACCAGTTCCCGGTATTCACGATAGAACGCATCACGATGCGCCGCGATCCGATCTACCACTCGACCTATACCGGCAAGCCGCCCGACGAGCCGGCGATGCTTGGCGTTGCGCTGAACGAGGTGTTCGTGCCGCTGCTGCAGAAGCAGTTCCCCGAGATCGTGGATTTCTATCTGCCCCCGGAAGGTTGCAGCTACCGGATGGCGGTGGTCAGCATCCGCAAGCAGTATCCAGGACATGCGAAGCGCGTGATGTTCGGCATCTGGAGTTTTTTGCGCCAGTTCATGTACACCAAGTTCATCATCGTGGTGGACGACGACATCGACGCGCGGGACTGGAAGGAAGTGATCTGGGCGATCACCACGCGCGTCGATCCGGTGCGCGACACCCTGCTGGTCGACAACACCCCGATCGACTACCTGGATTTCGCGAGCCCGGTGTCGGGACTGGGCGGCAAGATGGGGCTGGATGCGACCAACAAATGGCCCGGTGAAACGCAGCGCGAATGGGGCACACCTATCGTGATGGATGCGGCGGTGAAAGCCAAGGTTGATGCGATGTGGAGCGAGTTGGGATTGTAGCTATCGGGGAAACTGCGTTTCAACGCCCCGGTTTCCCGGAACTGATCAGAACGCTGCCCCTAGCCCGATCCTGACCGTCGTGTACTTTGTGCTGCTGTCCGGCTCCCATCCGTAATACCCACCTCCAAGCGGATACAGCGCGCTGATGCCATAGTTGAAGCTTGTATATTCAATATCCAGCGTCGCGTGCAAGTTTTGCACAAACGCATAGTCTGCAGCCGCCCCGACCCTGAACAGAGCGGAATTCCCGAGAGGGCCCGAGAATGCGCCATTGATCGCGATGTTCGAACCAAACGTATGTCCGAACGTCGCACGGGCCGAAAGCACCGTCCTGTTTGCAGGGGTGTACTGAGCCAGCACACCTATCCCGTAATAATTGTGGGTATACAACTCGCCCATATTCACAGCCCTGTCCCATTCGTGATGACCGAGCTCCAGGTAGGGTGTCAGCATGAACTGGTCATTGACCATAAAGCCGGCACCGTAACGTGCACTGAAATTCGTCAATGCTGCGCCGGAAGTACTGACGACTGAACCATACGGCGTCGGAGGCGGGCCAAGCAAACCGCCCATATATTTGGTGTTGCCGCTGGCATGGTCGTACTCCGCTTCGATATAGTCATTGCCCAGCCAAAGATCATGCATTGTTGAAACCGACAGCGCATAGCCGGGCACGGGGCCCTTCTCTGTATCCAGCGTTCCGGGCGGGATTAATACCCCATCGCCTGTTTCGGTGTAATCGACATAAGTCGATACAAGCTGAAAGCCGACCTGGTTGTTGGCTGCCTTGATATCTGACGTGTCCGCAAACGCAGTTGATATACCGGAAAGAACAGCGATTGCCATCAGCGCCAACGGGATTTTCTTCATGTCATCTCCGGACTGTATTAATACGCACCCGTGCCTATCTGCTGCCGGGCAAACAAATCAATAGAAATCGTAGACCACGCCCAGGGAGGCCGAAGACGCTTTCATTGGCGGGAAGAAATTGTCGAACTTCCCATAGCTGTCAAACAATGCACGCACACTGACCTGTGAATTGACGTGGAATTGCGCGCCCAAACCGAACAGCAAGTCGCCGCGTGTCCAGTTGCCGTATCCATTTGATGCGTCCGAATAAGTTTCAGCATTGCTTGCCAGCCCCAGTTTGCCGATCAGGTCGAATTGCGAATTCAGCGGCATAATGGCCAGTGCCGAAAGCTGGAATGAAGTTGCAGAAATGACTGCAGGTCCGTAAACAGGATCAAGGTAGTTCGAATCGCCAAACATGGAATAGCCCATCTCGACCGCGAATACCGGGCTGAAATAAAAGCCGCCTGCAATTCGGATCACGTTCGGATTGGACCAGCCGGGCAAATTGCTATATGTGGCCGAACCGACATCAGCGGCCACATAGTAAGTGCCGGTATTGTCAGCCAGCGCCGGGGCGGCCGCAAAGGCAGATAGCAAAACGACAACAACAAGTTTTTTCAAGACGGGTCTCCTTCTCCAATTGATACGATCAAATAGCAACAGTGTCATGCAGGCAGTCGGTGTTGTCGGCATGCTGCAGACGGATGAATCAGGCGCTCTGCCTAGAACTTCATAATTGCGCCTAACGTCAGGCCGCCATAGTTGTTGAAGTTCAAGTCGGCTGATATCTGCGGCGTGACTTCATAACGCGCACCTACTGTAAGGTACAGACCGCCGGAATCAGCGCCTATTCCGAACGGCTGAGCCGGACCGCTCAACGTCGAATTCAGCGTGATCAGGCCCAGTCCCGCATAGGGGCTGATCCTGCTGTTGTTTTTGATTACCGGACCGAAATCATAGATCGCGGCAACACCGAGCGCGTTGTAGCTGTACTGATAGGTGCCCGCCGGCGTGCCATAGGACTGCGAGTAGTTTTTCCAGAACACCTGGGCTGAAACAGGCGCCTTGTTGGACATCATCGAAGAAACGTCGAATTCGGCCTGGACGCCGAACACACCATTCAGGTCCAGCCCGTAATTGATCCCGATACTGTTTTTGCCTTCCGCCGCAAATGCGGGAGTCGCGATAACAGTGGATAACAGCGCAGCGACAACGATTTTATTCATGACTTCAGTTTCCTTTTTGGTTGATTATGGTACGAACTGCCTGATGCATGTTTGCGATAGCTATCTATAGCTGCGTGGAACGGTAATTTCGCCGTTACAAACGGCTCATCCGGCATCCTGCTGCAGCCATTCGATCAGTGCATTTTGTGCCGGTTCCGCACGCGCGGCGTTGCGTCCGTTGACGATGAACACCACGATCCATTGCCTGCCGTCATGCGCTTTGACATAGCCCGCAATCGATTTAACGCCGTCCAGCGTGCCGGTCTTGAGGTGTGCATATCCCGCGATATCGCTATCCCTGAAGCGTTTCCTTACCGTGCCGTCGATGCCCAGGATAGGCAGCGAAGCTTCCAGCTCGGCATGGAACGGGCTGTTCATCACGCGCTGCAGCAGTTCGGCGATATGCCGGGCGCTGATGCGGGCCTTGCGCGACAGACCGGCGCCGTTATCCAGAACCAGTTCCGGGAAGTGCAGTTGCTGCGTCGCCAGCCATTGCCTGATCACCGCAATGCTGCGCGCGACGTTGGCTGCAAGAGGGTCGGCGCCTGCGTCAAGACCGACCGAAGGACGAGTGTCTGGCGGCGTCTCCTTTACGGGGGTAAACGGAGGGGCACCCACTGGAGTATCCCTCGCGGGTGCTCCCGAAATGTCGTCCGTTGTGGCGGCAACGCCTGAAGCGGGTTGCTGCAGCGCAGCGGGCTGGATATCCCCGGCTACCTCGCTTTCATCCTGGGCGGTCGGATCCGGCTGCGATGCGGCATCCTCTTCCGTACCCGCAATATCCCCGCCTTCCTGCCTGGTCTGCAGCGAACCGGCCATCAGCGCCTGGGGGCCGTCATTGTCGTTTGCGGCGAGCAGGCCATTCGCATCCGCCCAGTCTGCCGTCCCCAGGGTCAGGAACAGTTGCCGCGCCATCGTGTTATTGCTGAACTTGTTGATGTCGCGTATCACTTCCGCCAGCGGCGGCGAAACATAGCGTGAGTAAGGTGCCTCGCCTGCAGGCGCAATTCCGTCGCGCAGCCTGCCCTGCACGGTGCCGCCCAGTTCCTTCCATAATGCGCTGAACACCGCGAAGAAGTACTGATCCTGCGGCAACAGCGAAAAATATTCGTCCGACTCTCCGCAGCCGGCCGGAATGCGGCCTTCCAGCACGATGTCGTGCCCTTTCAGGCGCGCCTGCCAGGTATCCCTCATCCAGCAGTGCAGTCGTGTTGAAGTGGTGATGCGGTTGACCACCGTGTATCCGTCCAGGTCGGGATCCATCAACGCCCTGGTCCCGTGGCCGTCCGGAATCAGGTGCAGGTGCAGCGCATTGAAGTTCAGCAGCAGCGCGTTGGTGCCGACGTTATAGGCACGGGTGGGGTCATTATCAAATGCCCCCGGATCCTGTTTGACCGACTCGAAAAAACTGTGGTCCAGCACGATGTCGCCGCGTATCTCGCGCAGCCCGCGCTGGCGCAATTCGTGCAGCCACAGCCAGAATTGCTCGATGGTCAGTTTCGGGTCGCCATAGCCTTTGAATACCAGGTTGCCCTGCAGCACACCGTTTTCCAGCTTGCCGTCGAGATACGCCTCGGTCTTCCAGCGGTACGCCGGGCCCAGCGTTTCCAGCGCGGCGATCGTGGTGAGCAGCTTCATCGTCGATGCCGGGTTGATTGCGCGGTCGGCGTTCAGGCTGATCAGCGGCCGTTGAGCATTCGTCTGCTGCACCAGGATGCTTACCCGGGACAGAGGAATGTGTGCGTGCCTGAGCGACGCCCTGACCGGCTCGGGCAGGGTCGATGCAACTGCCCGGGTCGTGATCAGGCAGAGCAGGAACAGGCTGAAAAGAAATAATCTCATGTGCTCAATTCATCGACGATGTGCCGTGTCCGGTCGACCAGCAGATCCATCTCCGATTTGCCGATTATATACGGCGGCATGAAATAAATCGTGTTCCCGACCGGGCGCAGCAGCAGTTCATTATCCAGCGCAAGCGCGAAGCAGCGCCGGGAAAAGTCGCGATGCCGGGTATCCACCTCGAAGGCCCAGATCATCCCGGTATTGCGCCAGTTGCGCACCGCGCGATGCTCGCGCAACGGTGCAGATATCCCGTTAAGGTATGCCGCCTTGCTGCGGTTCGCGGCAAGTACATCGTCGCGTGCAAAGATATCCAGCGTCGCAAGCGCCGCGCGGCAGGCCAGCGGATTGCCGGTATATGAGTGTGAGTGCAGAAATCCGCCGGCCATCTCGTCGCCATAGAATGCCCGGTAAATTTCGTCGCGCGTCATCACCACCGACAGCGGCAGATATCCGCCGGTAATTCCTTTCGACAGGCACAGAAAGTCCGGCGTAATTCCAGTCTGGACTGTTTCCTGGCCGGCAGACGAAGCGGCCGGCGCCTGTTCGCAGGCGAACATCGTACCGGTCCGCCCCATGCCGACGGCAATCTCGTCCGCGATCAAGTGCACCTGGTACTCGCTGCAAAGCTGCCGCGCGCGCTGCAGATAGGCGGGGTGGTACATCGCCATGCCTGCCGCGCCCTGTACCAGCGGCTCGATGATGAAGGCGGCCAGCTGCGCATGATGCTGCTGCAAATACCGCTCGAGCGCTTCCGCGCAGCGTAGCGCATAGGCCTCCGCGCTTTCGCCCGGCGCGGCGTTGCGCCAATCCGGGCTGGGCACCGTGGCCTGCTGCCGGATCAGTTCGCCATAGGCACTGCGGAACAGCGCGACGTCGGTCACCGACAACGCGCCCAGCGTTTCCCCGTGATAGCTGTTTTCCAGGCTGATGAATAGTGTCTTGTCCGTTCTGCCGCTGTTGCGCCAGTAATGCGCGCTCATCTTGAGTGCGATCTCTGTAGCCGACGCCCCGTCTGAAGCATAGAAGCAATGGCCAAGACCCGCGGGCGCCAGTTCGCGCAATCGCTCCGAAAGCTGCACCACCGGCTCGTGGGTAAAACCCGCCAGCATTACGTGTTCCAGTGTTTCCAGCTGGTCGCGCAATGCGGCGTTGATGTCCGGGTTGCAATGGCCGAACAGGTTTACCCACCAGGAGCTGACCGCATCCAGGTAGCGCTTGTTGTCGTAGTCATGCAGCCAGGCCCCTTTCCCGCCCGCAATCGGCAACAGCGGAAAACTTTCGTAGTGTTTCATCTGCGAACAGGGATGCCACACGGCAGAGAGGCTGCGTGCCAGTAGATCGGTATTGCCCAGCGGTCGATTTGTCATGGCCGGAATCATAGCGTTTTTTGCGGCTTGCGCACGCCACCATCTTTGGCTAGCCTGCATCATTCACCTGTTCACCTCGGAACATTACAGTGCATATTCTCATCACCGGAGGAACCGGTTTGATCGGCAGACAGCTTTGCAAGGTGCTGCTGGCGGACGGGCATGCATTGACGGTGCTGAGCCGCAAGCCGGAAACAGTTCCGCGAAAATGCGGCGCAGCGGTGCGGGCGATGGCCAGTCTTGACGAATGGCAGCCCGAACTCAGTTTCGATGCGGTAATCAATCTCGCCGGAGCGCCGATCGTCGATGAACGCTGGACGGCACGGCGCAAACAGGCCCTGTGGGACAGCCGGATAACCCTGACCGAAACCCTGGTGAGCCGCATCGCAGCCGCCCGGACAAAACCGGCTGTGCTGTTGAGCGGCTCCGCGGTAGGCTATTACGGCAACCGCGGCGATGCGGCACTGGACGAAACAGCCGAGCCCGGCAGCGATTTCCCCGCCCGGTTATGCAAGGCATGGGAAGACGCCGCACTGGCCGCGGAACAATCCGGCGTGCGCGTTTGCCTGCTGCGCACCGGCCTGGTATTGAGCTGCAGAGGCGGACTGCTGGGGAAAATGCTGCTGCCGTTCAGACTCGGGCTAGGCGCGCGCCTTGGAGACGGAAAGCAGTGGATGAGCTGGATACATATCGATGATTATGTCGCGATGCTGTCCGGATTAATGCGCGACTCACAGGCCGGCGGTCCGTACAACATGACCGCACCGCAACCGGCAACCAACCGTGAATTCACCGCAACCCTGGCAAAGGCGCTGCATCGCCCGGCTCCGTTCGCGATGCCGGCATGGTTGCTGAAATCGGTCATGGGCGAGCGCGCCTGCCTGCTGCTGGAAGGACAGAAAGTGCTGCCCGAAAAGTTCTCGGCTGCCGGTTATCGCTTCATTTTTGCAAGCCTGCCGGAAGCGCTGAATGACTTGCTGTGCAAGTAGTTCTGGCGGTTTATACCCATGACGCAGAGCTTGCTTTGCTTTCCGTATCCCACCGTTTGTGGCATCCTTCGCAATCTACATGTTGTTACACAGAATATTCCGTCACTTTTGACTAAACCTTAAGGACGGCCGGAGGAAGGCAGTAATGAAACGAGTTGATGATTTCCGCTTGCGCTTCGGCAAGCGCGAGCTGGTGCCGATCATAATCGGCGGCATGGGTGTGGATATTTCCACACGCGAACTAGCCTGGGAAGCCGCAAGACTGGGCGGAATCGGGCATATTTCCGACGCGATGCTGCCGACCGTCACGGACCGTCTCGACAACACCAAATTCGTCAGCCGCAAGCAAAAGCAATACAAACTCAACGTCAAGGAAACCAACAAGGCGATCGTGCAATTCGACCTCGCCCAGGTTGCCGAGTCGACCCGTTTGCATGTCAGCAAGACCATGGAAGCCAAGCGCGGCGACGGGATGATCTTCGTGAACTGCATGGAAAAACTGACCATGAATGCGCCGCGCGAAACTCTGCGCGTGCGGCTGGGCGGCGCGCTGGATGCCGGGATCGACGGCATCACGCTGAGCGCGGGGCTGCATCTTGGGTCTTTCGCACTGATGGAAGACAACCCGCGTTTCCGCGATGCCAAGCTGGGAATCATCGTTTCATCGCTGCGCGCGCTGCAGCTGTTCATGCGCAAAAACGCCCGGCTGAACCGCCTGCCCGACTATATCGTGGTGGAAGGGCCGCTGGCCGGCGGCCACCTGGGGTTCGGCCTGGACTGGGCGAAATACGACCTGCATACCATCGTGGCCGAAATCGTTGCCCACCTGAAGGCGGAACAGCTGGATATCCCGGTGATCGCGGCGGGCGGCATATTTACCGGCAGCGATGCGGTCGAGTACATGGAGATGGGCTGCGGTGCGGTGCAGGTGGCTACGCGCTTTACCGTTGCGCATGAATGCGGCATCCCTGAGAAAGTCCAGCAGGAATACTTCAAGGCTGACGAGGATGACATCGAGGTCAACATGATCTCGCCGACCGGCTACCCGATGCGCATGATCAAGAGCAGCCCGGCGATCGGCGCCGGCATACGCCCCAATTGCGAGGCATTTGGTTACCTCCTTGACGCAAATGGGCATTGTGATTACATCGATGCCTACAACCGCGAAGTGGCGCTGCATCCCGATGCGAAAAAGATTTCCGTCAAGGACAAGACCTGTCTGTGCACCCACATGCGCAACTACGATTGCTGGACCTGCGGCCATTACACCTACCGCCTGAAGGATACGACGCACCGCAATCCCGACGGCACTTACCAGATCCTGACCACCGAGCACATATTCAAAGACTATCAGTTCAGCACTGACAACAAGATCGCCCTCCCCCCGCAAAAATAAATTTTCACCCCGCCCTTGAAATCGGCCGGGGTCGCCCCGATTGTTGGCACTCGAAGATGGAGAGTGCTAAACTCCGCCTCCGCAATTTTTTAACCCCTTGTATTAGGAGACATCAGTATGAAAATTCGTCCTTTGAACGATCGCGTAATCGTTAAACGTATGGAAGAAGAACGCAAAACCGCATCCGGGATCGTGATTCCCGATGCCGCAACTGAAAAGCCGGATCAGGGCGAAATCATTGCTGTCGGCAATGGCAAAGTGGGCGACGACGGCAAATTGCAGCCGATGAGCGTGAAAGTCGGCGACCGCGTGCTGTTCGGCAAATATGCCGGTCAGGCCTTCAAGATGGAAGGCCAGGAATACATGACCATGCGCGAAGACGACATCATCGGAATCATTGAAGCTTAAGTACACCCAGACAATTTAAAGGCATTAAGGAGAATAAAATGGCAGCTAAAGACGTTAAATTCCACGACTCGGCACGCAGCAAAATGGTCGTCGGCGTAAACATTCTGGCCGACGCGGTCAAGGTGACCCTGGGACCCAAAGGCCGCAATGTCGTGCTGGATCGTTCATACGGATCCCCCACCATTACCAAGGATGGTGTCTCCGTCGCAAAGGAAATCGAACTGAAGGACAAGTTTGAAAACATGGGCGCACAAATGGTCAAGGAAGTCGCTTCCAAGACGTCCGATGTGGCCGGTGATGGCACCACCACGGCAACCGTGCTGGCACAATCCATCGTTCAGGAAGGCATGAAATTCGTCGCAGCCGGCATGAACCCGATGGACCTGAAGCGCGGCATCGACCAGGCAGTCATCTCAGCCGTTTCCGAACTGAAGAAATTATCCAAGCCTTGCACCACCAGCAAGGAAATAGCGCAGGTTGGCAGCATCTCCGCGAATTCCGACACCGTGATTGGCGAGAAGATCGCTGCAGCCATGGAAAAGGTCGGCAAGGAAGGCGTGATCACGATTGAAGACGGACAAGGCCTGGAAGATGAACTGGATATCGTGGAAGGCATGCAGTTTGACCGCGGTTATCTGTCTCCGTACTTCATCAACAACCAGGATCGCCAGCTGGCAGTGATGGAGAACCCGTTCATCCTGTTGCACGACAAAAAGGTCTCCAACATCCGCGACCTGCTGCCGGTGCTGGAACAGGTTGCAAAGGCTGGGCGTCCGCTGCTGATCATCGCTGAAGACGTCGACGGCGAAGCGCTGGCCACACTGGTGGTAAACAACATTCGCGGCATCCTGAAGACCGTTGCGGTCAAGGCTCCGGGATTCGGCGACCGCCGCAAGGCCATGCTGGAAGACATCGCAATCCTGACCGGCGGCACCGTGATCGCCGAGGAAGTCGGACTGTCCCTGGAAAAAGCCACCCTGGAAGAACTGGGTCAAGCCAAGCGCGTCGAAGTGGGCAAGGACAACACCATCATCATCGACGGTGCCGGCAAGGAAGATGCAATCAAGGGCCGCATCAGCCAGATCAACAAGCAGGCTGAAGAATCCACCAGCGACTACGACAAGGAAAAACTGCAGGAACGCAAAGCCAAACTGGCCGGCGGTGTTGCAGTGATCAAGGTCGGCGCGGCAACCGAAGTCGAAATGAAGGAAAAGAAAGCACGTGTCGAAGACGCGTTGCATGCAACTCGTGCTGCCGTTGAAGAAGGTATCGTTCCCGGCGGCGGCGTCGCTTTGCTGCGCGCCAAGGTTGCTGTTGGCAAGCTCAAGGGCGACAACCACGACCAGGATGCCGGCATCACCATCGTGTTGCGTGCGATGGAATCCCCGTTGCGCTGCATCGTTTCCAACGCAGGCGACGAGCCTTCGGTGGTAGTGAACAAGGTGATCGAAGGCAAGGGCAGTTTCGGTTACAACGCGGCTTCCAGCGAATATGGCGACATGTTGGCGATGGGTGTGGTTGACCCGACCAAGGTGACTCGTGTTGCATTGCAGAATGCCGCTTCGATCGCCGGTCTGATGCTGACCACTGCCTGCATGGTGGCCGAACATCCTGAAGACAAGCCGGCTGCAGGCGGCATGGGTGGCGGCGATATGGGCGGTATGGGCGGTATGGGCGGCATGATGTAATTGAACCTGCTGCGCGATTCGATTGCTGTGTTGCGCGGTGCTCACTTCCTCGCCTACCCCAAAAGGTATGTCTCGGTCGTTGCGCTCCCTGCGCCTTGCACTCGAACCGCTCGCTACGGTTCACACTGAAAACAACAAACCCCGCTTCGGCGGGGTTTGTTATTTGGCGGCGTATCGGTATAATGCGCGGCTTCCCGAGTTGGCTGAACCTGTTCAATTTCGGCTTGGGTAAGCAAACAAGCAGCAATGGCCTGGTAGCTCAGTCGGTAGAGCAGAGGATTGAAAATCCTTGTGTCGGTGGTTCGATTCCGCCCCGGGCCACCAGCATCTAGAAAGCTCGCAGCATTGCGGGCTTTTTTATTTTTTGTCCCTGTTGCTGCGCTTCAAATCCCGCCGCTTTCTCGATTCAATCCATCACCAGCACCGCCGCGCCGCGTATCCGGCCTTCGCGCAGACGCGCCAGCGCCTCGTTGGCCTGTTCCAGGCGGAAGGTTTCAACTTCGGTCCTGATGTTCGCCCTGGTCGCGATATCAAGAAATTCCTCGCCGTCGCGGCGGGTCAGGTTCGCAACGGAGCGGACCGTGCGTTCGCCCCACAGGATGGAATAAGGGAATCCGGGAATGTCGCTCATATGTATGCCCGCGCACACCACGGTGCCGCCTTTTGCGGTGTGGCGCAGCGCCTCGGGTATCAGCGCGCCGACCGGCGCAAACAATATCGCCGCGTCCAGTTGTTCGGGCGGTGCTGCGGTGGAATCCCCTGCCCATGCCGCGCCCAGTTCCATCGCAAAGCGCTGCCCGGCCAGGTCGCCGGGCTTCGTGAACGCGAACACCTTGCGTCCCTGCCAGCGGGCGACCTGCGCGATGATGTGTGCGGCGGCGCCGAAGCCGTAGATGCCGATACGCTGCGCATCCCCGGCGGCGGCCAGTGCGCGGTAGCCGATCAGTCCGGCGCAAAGCAGCGGCGCGGCTTCTGCATCGCCGTAACCGTCCGGCAGCGCAAAGCAATATCGCGAGTCGGCCACTGCATATTCCGCATAGCCGCCGTTCAGCGTGTAACCGGTAAAGCGCGCATCGTCGCAGAGATTCTCGCGTCCGCTGGTGCAGTAGCGGCAATGCCCGCAGGTGCGACCCAGCCACGGCACACCGAGCCTTTGGCCGATGCTGAACCGTTGGACCCGATCGCCCTTCGCGACCACGGTGCCGACGATTTCGTGTCCGGGTATCAGCGGCAGCTTCGGCGCGGACAGCTCGCCGTCCAGTATGTGCAGGTCGGTGCGGCACACGCCGCAGGCGCGCACCCTGAGCAGGATGTCGTCGGCGCCGCATACCGGCAGCGGCAGCTCGACTTGCCGCAGCGCCGATCCGGATGCTTCCAGTACCATTGCGCGCATGATGTGCCCCTGATTTGTTACAACAAATTATCCCGGTTGTTCCGGCAAGCTTCAACCCGCTAAAATGACCTGCTCTTATTGCCCTGCCCGATATTCGCCTCCAGATGAATTCAACCCAACCCGAAACACTCGACGGATTTGCGATCAACACGTCCGCGCTGACGCGGCGATACGGAAAACTGACCGCCGCTGACTGCATCGAGCTGCGCATTCCATATGGGGAAATCTTCGGCCTGCTCGGCGCGAACGGCGCCGGCAAGAGCACGCTGATCAAGATGCTGACCACGCTGCTGTCGCCGACCTCCGGCACGGCCGAGGTCGGCGGATACGACATCATCAGGTCGCCGGGAGAAGTCCGGCGGCGCATCGGCTATGTGTCGCAGTTGGTGTCGGCCGATGGCGCGCTGAACGGCTACGAAAACCTGCGCCTGTCGGCCAAGCTCTACGGGCTGCCGGCTGCGGAACGGGAAAACCGCATCGCGAATGCGCTGGAATTCATGGGTCTCGCCGACTCTTCGCGCCGGCTGGTGCGCACCTATTCGGGCGGCATGATCCGCAGGCTGGAACTCGCCCAGGCCATGCTGCACCGCCCTTCCATCCTGTTTCTCGACGAGCCGACGATCGGACTCGATCCGGTTGCGCGCCGCCTGGTGTGGGACCGGCTGCTGAACCTCAGGCGCGACCTGGGCATGACGGTGCTGATCACCACGCACGACATGGAAGAAGCCGAGATGCTTTCCGACCAGCTTGCGATCATGCATGCGGGACGTATCAGCGTGATCGGCAAACCGGATGAATTGCGCGCGGGCCTCAGCGCCGAACAGGGCACCGAGGCAACGATGGACGACGTGTTCGTGCATTATGCGGGCGGCCTGATACACGAAGGCGGCACATTCAGCGGGGTCGCCCAGACCCGCAGAACCGCCCAGCGCCTGGGCTGAGGACGACGGATGAAACGGCTGATCCTCGAAAGTGCGGCGATTGTGCAGGTGGAAATGGTCAAGCTCGTCCGCGACCCGACCGAAGTCATCTCCCGCGCAATACAGCCGGTGCTGTGGCTGGTGGTGTTCGGGCAGGTGCTCGCGCAGGTGCGCGGCATCCACACAGGCCAGCTGAGCTACCTCGCGTTCATCACCCCCGGCATACTCGCGCAGAGCGTGCTGTTCAGCGCGATCTTCTACGGCATCGCGGTGATCTGGGAGCGCGATCTCGGCGTGGTGCACAAACTGCTGGTGAGCCCTGCCCTGCGTTTCTCGCTGGTGTTCGGCAAGGCTGTCGCGGCAGGATTTCGCGGCATCCTGCAGGCCGTGGTCATTTTCCTGCTCGCGATCGTGATGCACGTTTCGCTGAATGCCGATCCGTTCGCAATCCTCGCGGTGCTGGCCAGCGTGATGCTGGGATCGGGCATATTCGCAACCTTCTCGCTGATCATTGCCTGCATCGTGCGAACCCGGGAACGCTTCATGGGCATCGGCCAGCTGCTGACCATGCCGATGTTTTTCGCGAGCAACGCGATCTACCCGCTGGACATCATGCCGCCCTGGCTGCGCGTGATCGCGCAGATCAACCCGCTCACCTACCTGATTGACGCGTTGCGCGGACTGATGATCAAGGGCGGTGTAAGCGTGCACGGCTACGCCGTCGATTTCTCGGTGATGCTCGGCGTGTTCGCTTTCCTGCTGTTCGTTGCGGTGCGGTTGTATCCGACGCTGGCGGAATAAGTTCATTTGCCCGGCGCCGAATTTTTTCCGGGCACCCTGTCCGAATTGACTATCCGATTCTGCCATCGTATATTCCCGTCCCATGAACACGCAACAACTCATCGTATCAACATCCATCCTCTCCAAACGACTGTGGCGCGGGAAGCTATCCCGTTTCCGCAGCACGCTCACGTTCTGACGCAATAATTTTTAACCGGGCAACTGCGGGTCTGATTACAAGGATTCGTTAGGCCTCACTGCCCCACGTCAACCCAGGACCCGCACCGCACAACTTCAGGGTCTGGCTCATGCAAACTTCAGCAACTTCGGCAACCGGCGTTTCAATCAATCGCGATGTGATATTCGGCGTGATCTTTGCGCTGCTCGCGGCAATCGGCTTCTCGGCCAAGGCGATCCTGGTCAAGCTGGCCTATCGCGACCATGTGGACGCGATCACGCTGCTGGCACTGCGTATGGCATTCTCGGTGCCGTTCTTCATCGGTATCGCGATCTGGTCGAAAATCCGCCACGCCGAGCCGCTTGGCAAACAGGACAAGCTGCTGGTTCTGGCGCTGGGCCTGATCGGCTATTACCTGTCCAGCCTGCTGGATTTTCTCGGGCTGCAATACATCACCGCGGGCCTCGAGCGGCTGATCCTGTTCCTGTACCCGACCATGACGGTGCTGCTCACCGCGCTGATTTACAGGCGCCCGATCGGCGGCAAGGTACTCATCGCGATGGGACTGAGCTATGCGGGCATCGCGCTGGTGTTCCTGCACGCTGCGGGCGTGCGGGAAGGCGGCAGCGTGGTGCTGGGCGGGTTTCTGGTGTTCCTCAGCACCCTGTCTTACTCGACCTACCTGGTCGGTGCCGGCCATGCGATCGCGCGGATCGGCGCGGCGCGTTTCACCGCCTATGCGATGGTGGTGGCTTGCGCGGCCAGCCTGATGCAGTTCGCCGTGACGCGTCCGATGAGCGCGCTCGACTTGCCGTTGACGGTGTACGGTTACTCGATCGCAATGGCGCTGTTTTCCACGGTGCTGCCGGTATTCCTGCTGTCCTATGCGATCCGCCGCATCGGTTCAGGCAGCGCTTCGTTGATCGGTTCGATCGGTCCGGTCAGCACCATAGCCATGGCTTATTTCTTCCTCGGCGAACAGCTCTCGCTGCTGAAAATCATCGGATCGGCGCTGGTGGTGGCCGGCGTGCTGATCGTCAGCCTGACTTCGAAGAAAGAAAGGTAGCCAGTTAAAAGTGGGAGGGGAATGGGTTAAACTCGCCCATCTTCCAACCGCAACCCAGATATACAGCCATGGCTCAATATGTAATGTCGATGCTCCGCGTGAGCAAGATCGTTCCGCCCAAGCGCCAGATCATCAAGGACATCTCTCTCAGCTTCTTCCCCGGCGCCAAGATCGGCCTGCTCGGCCTGAACGGTTCCGGAAAGTCCACGGTGCTGCGCATCATGGCCGGCGTCGACAAGGAATACGACGGCGAAGTACAGCACCTGCCGAACATCAGCATCGGCTACCTGCCGCAGGAACCGCAGCTCGACCCGGACAAGACCGTGCGCCAGGAAGTCGAGTCTGCATTGGGCGAGATCATGCAGGCGCAAAAGAAACTCGACGAGGTGTATGCCGCGTACGCCGAAGAGGATGCCGACTTCGACGCGCTGGCCGCCGAGCAGGCGCGACTGGAAAACATCATTGCCGCGGGCGGTGCGGATTCGGAACACCAGCTCGAGATCGCAGCCGATGCGCTGCGCCTGCCGCCCTGGGACGCGGTGATCAAGAATCTTTCCGGCGGCGAGAAGCGCCGCGTCGCATTGTGCAAGCTGCTGCTCGAAAAACCGGACATGCTGCTGCTGGACGAGCCGACCAACCACCTCGACGCGGAATCGGTGGACTGGCTGGAACAATTCCTGGTGCGCTTCCCCGGCACCGTGGTCGCAGTCACCCACGACCGCTACTTCCTGGACAACGCCGCCGAATGGATACTCGAACTCGACCGCGGCCACGGCATCCCGTGGAAGGGCAACTACTCAAGCTGGCTGGAGCAGAAAGAAGCGCGCCTCGAACAGGAAAACAAGCAGGTCGACGCGCACATGAAGGCGATGAAGCAGGAACTGGAATGGGTGCGGCAGAATCCGAAAGGACGCCAGGCAAAATCCAAGGCGCGTATCGCCCGCTTCGAGGAACTGAATTCGCAGGAACACCAGAAGCGCAACGAGACCCAGGAGATTTTCATCCCGGTCGGCGAGCGGCTCGGCAACGAAGTCATCGAATTCGACGGCGTGAGCAAGTCCTACGGCGACCGGCTGCTGATCGACAACCTCAGCTTCAAAATTCCGCCCGGCGCGATCGTCGGCATCATCGGCCCGAACGGCGCCGGTAAATCCACGCTGTTCAAGCTGATCACCGGCAAGGAAAACCCGGACTCCGGCGACGTGAAGATCGGAAGCACCGTGAAGATCGCGCACGTCGACCAGGCGCGCGATTCACTGCAGAACGACAAAACCGTGTTTGATGCGATCTCCGGCGGCAACGACATCCTGACCGTTGGCAAATACGAAACGTCGGCGCGCGCCTACATCGGCCGCTTCAACTTCAAGGGCGGCGACCAGCAGAAGATCGTCGGCCAGCTCTCCGGCGGCGAACGCGGGCGGCTGCACCTCGCTCAGACGCTGATCTCGGGCGGCAACGTGCTGCTGCTCGACGAGCCGTCCAACGACCTCGACGTTGAAACATTGCGCGCGCTGGAAGATGCACTGCTCGAATTTGCCGGCTGCGTGCTGGTGATCTCGCACGACCGCTGGTTCCTCGACCGCATCGCGACCCATATCCTCGCGGCCGAAGGCGATTCGCACTGGAACTTCTTCGACGGCAACTACCAGGAATACGAAGCGGACAAGCGCAAGCGTCTGGGCGAAGAAGGTGCGAAGCCGAAGCGGATACGCTACAAGCCGATCGCCCGATGACAACGATCAGAACCTTCATCTGCTCCAGATCAGCCTGAATACATGAGCCTGGACCCCCGCACCCTGCTGTTCTCGTTGATCCTGACCTACGGCTTGTCGATGATGGGCATATACGTTGCCTCAGCCGGCCGCAAGAGCAGAAAACCGGACGGAATGAGGAAATGGGCGGCGGCGATGTTCCTGGAAACGCTGTCCTGGGCGCTGATTGCGGCCCGCGGCAAGATTCCCGATTTCTTTTCGGTGGTTGTCGCCAACGGCTTCCTGTCCGCTGCACTGGCATTGATACTGGCCGCGGTTTATGAATTCCAGCAGCGCCGATTGCCGCGCTGGCAGTATCTGGTGCCGGTCGCGCTGACGGTGCTGATGGCGGCCGTACTGCAGGAACACATCCGCAGCCGCTTCGTCTGGGAAGGCCTGATCTACGGCTTCCAGATCGTGCTGATCGGGCGCGCGCTGATATCCGACACGGATACCCGCTCCGGGAATGCCTGGCGGCTGCTGTTCGGCGGCATCGTGATACTCCTGCTGATTCTGATATCGCGGGCCGGTTTCGGATTGTTCGGCGAAATCCAGTTGGCCCAGCCGCAAAACACCCTGGAGATCCAGCCGATCCAGCTCATCGCGTATATCGCAGCCATGTCGACTGCGCTGCTCGGTTCTTTCGGCTTCCTGCTACTGGTCAAGGAACGCACCGACCGGGAATTCATGCACCTGGCAATGACCGACAGCCTTACCCAGATTCCCAACCGCCGCGCGCTGTCAGAATATGCCGAGCGCTCGCTTGCCCGGCGCACCGGCTTGCCGATGGCGCTGCTGATGATAGACGCGGACCACTTCAAGCTCATCAACGATACCCACGGCCATCAGGTCGGCGACGAAGTACTATGCAAGCTAGCCTCTCTGCTTTCGGCAAGGCTGCGCGGACATGACCTGATCGGACGCTTCGGCGGCGAAGAGTTCATGGTGATCGCGCCGGAAACCGGTGTCGAAGGCGCACTGACACTGGCCGAATCGCTGCGCAAGATCATCGACTCCACTCCACTGGTCACCGCCAAAGGGATTATCCCTTTGGCGGTGAGCATCGGCATATCGAATTGTGCCGCCACTGCCAATCGCGAACTGAAAGATATGCTGGCAGAAGCCGATGCCGCGCTCTATGATGCAAAACAATCCGGCCGCAACAAGGTAGTATGTTTCGGCGGCGCGAACGCGTAGCCATTTCAATCGCCACACGCAGCCGGGCGATAAACACAAACAACAGGCCAGAGTTGCGCTATTCCAAAATCATCAAGGAGTCCGCACCATGAATCTTGCTGAATTGTTCCAACATGAAACCGGTTTGCTTGACCTTCCTTCATGCGAGACCCTCTTCAAGGAAGGCGACCCCGGCAAGGTGATGTATGTACTGATGTCCGGCACTGCCGACATCATCGTGCGCAACCAGGTGGTCGAAACCATTGAGCCGGGCGCCATCGTCGGCGAGATGGCGATGATAGACGAAGGGCCGCGTTCCGCGACCATCATTGCGAAGAGCGACTGCAAACTGTTGCCGATCGATAAAAAGCGCTTCGACTTCCTGGTCCAGCAGACGCCCAATTTCGCGGTCCACGTGATGCGCGTGATCGCGACGCGTTTGCGCAGGACGGATAGTTTGCTGTGATTCACACTCGAAAGGTGAACTCATGAAATACAAAATCAATCAGAACGAAAACGGCATCGATATTTCAGTCACCGATGCAAAGAACGACAAGCAGAAATTGCTGGATGCGTTCCGCGAGTGCCAGGAGGGACGTTGTTCCTGCCCGACGGATGAATACAAGAAGCTGGCTTCGCTTGAGGTTGCACAGGATGAAGAAGGCATTCAGTTGCGCCTCAAGTCGAAGGACGGCAAGGTCATCGACAAATCCGAGATCGAGAAATGCCTGGCCTACACTTCTGGGCGAGTGAAGGACAAAGGCCAGCAACAATCTCGTTAATCTTCATCTTCCCCCTGCGCATCCCGTCGCGCTGCGTCGCTCCGTTCGCAATACACCCAACAAATCGCGCCCTGCCCCGCCGAAGGCTCCGTCGGGGCTGCGCTCGCAGAGGCAATTCTGGAGAGGTCGTCCATTAAATCAATTACGCGTCAACTCATGCTGCATGAGTCGAGCCGCGCAGTTGAACCTAATCGGCAAAAGTTTACCTAAATGATCAAGCATGCTGGTTCTGCACTGGCAAATCCATTTGAATAGATACGGAGGCTGATCATGTTTACACCCATCACGATTCCTTTTGGCGCGAAGATGCTTTTCAATACCGTGAAACTCAAACCTGGCGTGGAGATGGAAGATGTCGAAATGGCCTTGGGCGAGATGTGCAATGTTGTGAAGGATCATTACGGTGACGAAAAGGGTGGATTCATCGCCGGGCAGGTGTACCAGTTTTCGGGGTTCATTTCTGACGAAGGTTCGTTGAGCGACTCGAAGAAGGCGGAAAGTCATGTCGCAATCGTCACTTTCTGGCAATCGTTTGAACAGCACGAGAAATCCCATGCCGATAAGGCATTCAAGGACAAGTTCGAAGCCCTCGGCAAGCTATGCACGGACAGCAAGGAACTGGGGTATGACATGCTCTGGCAGGGCGTACCGGAATAAATGAAAGCAAATGCAATAGAACAATTAGGGGGCAGACCACCCTTTTAAATCAATCTGTCCTCTAGTCGCTCTTCCTTTGCGCATCCCGTCGCGCAGTGATTAACTCCCGCCCGAACACACCCCTGACAAATCGCACCCGACCCTGCGAAGGCTGTGTCGTGCGTTACTGACAAGCCAATGGGATCGGTGTTGTATTATCCGGCCTCGCGGCGTATACAGAGCAGATGAACCAAGGCTACAGGCATCATCCGGCTTCATCGCGTGCCCAAGACAAAACCGGAGCACATCTACAAAGCGTTTCCCGACGCGAACGCAATCATACTAAAGGGGCCAGCCCCGCATTACTGAACAGCGAATCCTAACCAAAGGAGCCAGGCTCGAATATTTCATCGCATGAAATATCTGTTGCTCAAATCTGTAGCCATCCTGGTGGTTTCCCTGCTGGTTTGCTTCCAGGCCAAGGCAGATGAAGGGGCTACTCCGACGAAAGAGGAGTTAGCCCAGCGGAACCGCATTGCGCTCGTCAGCGGCGAGCTGCTGGTGGGCTGGTATGGCGCCACCCACTGGTGGAAGGATGGCCTGAGCGGGGATTTCCAGACCGTCAACGAAGGCTGGTTCGGACCCGACACCTATACCGGGGGCGCGGACAAGTTGGGTCATCTTTTCACCGGTTATGCGGGCACGCGCCTTCTCGCGCGCGGCTTCGAGCGGCTGGGCAATTCGCCCGACGATGCGCTCTGGCTGGGTGCTGCAACCACACTCGGCACCCTGACGGCCATCGAGACCCTGGACGGATTTTCCCCAAGATGGCGTTTCAGTTATGGGGATATGATCATGAATATTGCGGGTACTGCTCTGGGCGTGTATCTCGAGAAATCTCCCAGACTTGACGCGATATTCGATTTTCGCCTGTTGTACTTGCCGTCGAGCCGGGCCGGGCAGCAGAAGTCGTTTGACCCTATCGGCGACCATTCGGGCCAGACCTTCCTGCTGGTCGCAAAGGCTTCCGGCGTACCTTCCTTGCGCAGCCATTCAGCATTGCGCTATCTGGAGCTGGCTGTGGGCTATGGAACGCGCGGCTACGGCGAGGGCGCAGCCGTGCAACCCAGCCGCAATGTCTATGTCGGAATCTCTCTGAATCTGTCCGAGCTGCTGGATAGCTCCTTGTTCAGCGATGACCGAAACAGTGAATCCGCCCGCGCCAGCCGCACTGCGCTGAAATTCTTCCAGGTGCCGGGCACCGCCGTTGCGATCGGCCACCATTCGTTCTGACAGTCACATAAAGGACTGAAGCTATCGTTATCGGCACCGGCGCTGGCGTTGCACTAAGCCAGCAACACCGCCACTATTCCGCTGATGAATATCCCGTCGAAGCTGCCTGCGCCGCCGATCGATGCGAACGGCGTGCCCATCTTCCGGATGTCCTTGAGGTGCATCAGGTCGGCGCCAATCAGCACACCCAGTGTGCCGCTGATGAAGGCCATGGATGGGGCATTGGCCGGATCGAGCGCGACGGAAACCAGCGCTGCCAGCACAGGGGCAAACAGTATCGGCATGCCCATGCCGATGCCGGGCACGCTGCGGCTGGTCTTGAAGCTCAACAGTGTGACGGCGGCAACCGCCAGCGCCACGTAGAAAATATTCAGAGGGTGGTGCACCAGCAGGTAAAGGCAGAATGCGGCCGGCACCACACAGCCGCCGACGTTGGCCATCACGACGGTCTTGCCGTTGTACGGCATATTGCGATACAGCTCGCGCAATTGCGGCGGGATTTCCTCCAGATTCGGCGGTTCGCTTTTCATGCTGAACAGCGGCAGGTTGATCAGGCTGCCGCCCAATATGGTGATGAACAGCAGATAAGCGGAGTCGGCGGAAAGGTTGAGCTTTTCGAATGCCACCGTCAGCAGACCGTACTGGATCGCCGTGACGAGCAGTGCCAGCGCAACGATCAGCAGGATAAAACGGGGCGGGATCTTCGGCATGCGATATTGTGGCCTTAATGGAAGGGTTCAATGAAGCTGCATGGAATCGTTCATGCACGCGCCTGGAATGAGTGAAACAGAAATCGACTTCGGCGCGAAAGAGCAGACTTTCAATGGCTCGCTGCTTTGACCTTTGCAAGTGATTCGTCGATCGCGTCCAGCAGGAAGGCATAATAAAAATCGACGGTCGTCAGTCCTTCCAGGAAGGTCAGCATTTGCCCGTTGCTGTCGAACAGCATCACATTGGGCACGCCACTGACATTGTGCTTGCCGGAGAATTTTCGGTAGGTCGTGGGCGTGCCGTCGAAATCGATGAGCTTGCCTTCGCTGCTGCTTTCGATCTGGCGCAGGATCACCTTGTTGTCAAATTCCGGGTCGCGCTGCATGGGTTGCAAAAAATCTTCCGAAACGGTTTTGCAGTACCCGCAGTCTTCATCCATAAACAGGACAAGGATGGGAACCCCCTTGCTTTTTGCATCCCTCGCTTCCACCCTGAGATCTTTCACGACCGGCAGGCCTGCTGCATAAGACATCGAGCCAAGGCCGAAGGCAGCAGCAAGGAGAAAAACGTTTGATACCTGTTTGAGCGCAGATTGCATATCTGTATGGCTGCCAATTCAAAGTGATTATGATGGAATTATATGACCAATTCAGCGATTTGGGGCAGACCACAATTACGAATCCAAACCCCGGGTGGCGCCAATCGGCGCCGAAGGAAAATTATATAACTGGTAATATGGAAGCAGCGCCGAATAAATATCATCCGCATGTTATTGTTCCGGTAGCAGGATTAGCGCTTCTCTTTAACTTCACTTTCTAACCGAGGAGACTGAAATGGAAACAGTCAAAAAAGCAGCAACCAGGAAACCAGCCGCCAAAAAGCCTGCAGCCAGAAAACCAGCCGCCGGAAAAACTGCGGCTGGAAAAACTGCCGCCGGAAAACCGGCCGCCAAAAAAACGGCGGCCAGGAAAACGGCAGTCAGGAAAACAGCAGTCAGGAAAACAGCAGACCATAAAGCGGGAGCCGATATCATGGCAGCGGCGAAGAAGGCGGTTGCCGAGATCATGGCCGTTGCCAGAAAGGCCGGTGCGGAGTTCAAGCCGGTAGCCCAGAAGGCAGGAGCCGAAATCATGTCTGCAACCCGAAAGGAAGCAGCCAAGATAAAACCGGCAGCAAAAAAGGCGGGAGCCACTATAAAACCGGCCGTCATGAATGCCGAGCGCCAGATTGAGGCTGCAGCAAAAAAGGCGGGTATCTCGCTGGAGGAAGCTGCCAAGAAGGCTGGGGCGCAAATAATGGCGGCGGCCAATAAAGCGGGAGAAAATATAAAGGCGGCAGCCCGGCACACGATGCCCGAGAAGGCAAAGCCTTCAGCCAGCAAAGCGGCGGCCAGGAAAACCACCAAGTAATTACTCCACTAATGGCGTGGACATCGAAATCGTTTTCAGAAAGCTGGTCGGCTTAACCAGATTCAGCTTTCAGTAAACACCAGAGTCGGTATTTATTGCTCGCGTGGTTTTTCAGGAGAGATTGTGCCGGCTCAAGATCGGGCCAATGCTAATCAGGCAATCTGCTTCGCAGCACATCCCGGTCAAACCACCATTTGTCGCCGACGATGGCGTCCACCACCATTGCCATACGCGGCAGAAACACCTGCGGATCACGCAGCTCCAGCTTGTCCAGCCACAGGTTCATTTCATCCTGGTCCTGCACCTGGCCATGGCGCTTGGCCACCATTGCAATGAGGTTATCGACGAGGAAGCAAAGGCTCTCGTGCTTGTCGTCCCCGGCACGCAGGTCGACCACATAGCGCCCGGTGATCGCCGCCACTGCGGCACCGTCTGCGTCATCCGGCATTTCGTCTATCGCGTGGACCAGCATGGCCACCGTCAGTTCCGGATCGACCGGAAAGGTGATGGCAAGCCAGATGCCCATGCCCAGCACCGCGATCGATTCTTCCTGGTCGGCCTGGTAAAGCACGTTGCACGCCTCTACTGCATCCTGCCAGGATTCCTGCTGCAAGGACAACAAAAATGCCTCGTGCGCAATATCCCACGCTTCTTTCCTGCGTTCCAGAGCAATAAGGATTTCGGCGATATCCATCTGCAGCCGGGCGCGCAGCACCGGGTCGGATTCCTCCAGAGCGGTTAGCTGCTGTATTTTTTCCGACAGCTGTATTTTCAGCCCGAGTTTCTCCTCGGCAGTAAGTCCGTCCTTCGCGGCCTTGACCAGCGAACCTACGTTGATAATTTCTTCGGTCATGTGATTGTCTGTATTTGATTTATGAAGGGCGCCTGTGAAATTGCGTTGCCCGGTTTCACTGTATGATAGCTTTCGCCAAATGATAGCAGGTTGATTCTGATATTTCAGGATCAAAAGCGGGTAATATAATCGTGGGCAGGCCACGATTCCTGGGTACTGAATCGTATTCTTTCAGGAAGTTATTCACGCAAGGGACGACGGGGATGAACAAGTATACAAGAATGCAAATTAATGATTGGCAAGCTGCTTGCATTCGGCGCTGTCACCGGTACCTTGCTGGTCGGTTGCGGGGGTGGGGGCGGAGGACCTGCAGCTACCGTTGGCGGGGTATACATCAGCGCAGGCGTAAGCCCGATGCCAGCGCCCAGCACATCATATAGCGGCGTGGTCTCTCTAAATGTCGACAATCCCAGCGGCGCGCCGATTTCGAATGCAACGGTAACGATAAATAACGTGCTACTGACCTATAACTCAGGTCTTAACTATTACGGAAATACCTCAATTGCGCCGGATGGTTCGGGAAACTTCACTCTTTCCGTAACGGCAAATGGAACAACGATTACAGCCACTGAAAGCCCATTTTCCTGGACTTCAAATCTCACCGTGCAATCTCCATTCACTGCAAATCAAAAAAATGCGATCTCATGGTCTCCAGCCGCGGCGACATTAACAGGCAGTAGCATGAATTACGATTTGCGAATAGATGACTCATCAAATGCAATCGTGTATTCGACTCCACCGACGAGTGGCACGAGCATCATGGTCCCGCCGAATACATTGGTTGCCGGTAGTTATAGCGCGACGATAGATACTTGCCAAATGGGCCCCCAAATCGCCAATGCGGCGACCGGCAGCAATTTCACTTTTTCGATCAGTGCTACACCACATGGTTTTACTGCACAGTAAAAGTTGAGATTAATCGGGCACGGTCCGCGATTTTTTGAATCCAGGCAATTAGCCGTGCAGTAACCACGCCCTAACGCTCAACTTTGAGCAACACATCCGAGATAATTACAACCATAGGCTGCGCACATTGCCGCAAGCCTGCATCTCTCGACCGCCCTGCGAGACATTTCCGATATCGTGCCAGAGATGATGCCCTTAACCTATAATGGTTATATTTGGCACTTCTGATTCGATGGCATACATGGAAAGGAGCATCTGGAAATGAGCAACAAGGCAGACTTCAGGAAAATCGGCAGATCATCGGTGTGCTCGGAAATCACCGAGGACGAAGCCAAAATCCTGGCGGGGATCATGGGGGTGCGCGAGCTGAAGGACGGCGAGTTGCTCGTCAACGAGGGCGAAGCCGATCACACGCTGTACATACTCGCCGACGGCAAGCTTGGCGTGATCAGCGCTACGGCTGACGGCAAGCAGAATCTGGTGCACACCATGACGGCGGGCGAATGCGCCGGCACCCGCGCGTTTGTCGACCGCTCGCCGCGCAAGGCAACCTTGCGTGCGCTCGGAGATGCGACGGTCTACATGCTTACTCCGGAAGCCTTCGACACGGTAGTGGATGCCCACCCGCGTCTGGCCTATAAAGTGATGCGCGCTTTGTTCCGCGTCACCCACTCAAACCTGATGCGGATGAACCAGGAAACCCAGCAGCTTTCCAATTACATCAACAAAACCCAGGGACGCTATTGACGATTCCGTGATCCGTCTCGCTAAATCGTTGCGCGCCTGGGGCAGCGCCGACTTCAAGGCCATACTCAAACGCGAGGTCGAGGAACTCGGCGCGGACCATTTGCCGCTGCAACAGGGATTGTCGGTCAGCAGCCATGTCGCCGAAAGCCCGATCACGATAATGATCCACCGCGTTGCCGAAACGGAAAATGCGATCCGCATCAGGGCCGGAATTTTCTATCATGGGATCATCGCCGGCTGCAGTTGCACAGACGACCCAACGCCCGCCAGCGAAAACAACGAATACTGCGAAGTGCTGTTGGACATCGACAAGACAACCGCGGCGACCGAGGTTGCACTGATAAATATTTGATTTTTTATTAAAGGGGAAAACCATGAAAACAGGGAACCTGCTTTTGAGTGCAGCCGCGCTGTTCGTGCTGCTTACCGGTACCGCTTTGGCGGAACCCAGGAACGGTTTCGGCCTGAATGCGGGTCTGGCCAGCCACAACCGGGATTGCGGGGGTTGTATCGGATCGAGCACCACCGGCTTGAGTATCGGTCTGGATTACCAGTTCGCGCTATCGAATAAATTTTCGATCAGCCCGTTCCTGATGACCTCGGGGGAAACCAGCAGCAATGTCTCCGGGATTGCGGTAAATCACGGCATTGTTGGCGCGGAACTCAGGTACTGGGTCGGCGATGCGTTCTTTGGTGGTCACCTGGGCTCATATTCTGAGGTGTTCTCGAGCGGAGGTGTCTCGCTGACCGGCAACGGCGGCGGCGCGGGGCTGGTGGCAGGCTGGGAAAAGCCGGATGGCGGAATGTATTTCATGGGGCAGGTTGATTCCGCAACGATAAGATTCTCAGGTTTTCAGGACGTCAAATTGGCCGCTTTCCGTCTCAGCATGGGATATCGCTGGAAATAGAATTGCGCCGGCAGGGCTGCAAAACCGGGCGCGGCGTGACGATCGCTTGCTGAGCGCTGCGCAGGACTGACGGCCAGGTAATGTATCTGCCAGGGTCGCTCACGGGAGGAAAACATGATCCCGCTGCACGAATTGCTGAGCCGCATCCAGTGGGACACCGAGTTCGGGCGCGGCGAATTCTGGATAGGTTATCTCGACCATGCGCGCGGTGAGCTGGTGCATGTTCCGCTGAAGGAAGTACGCCACGATCCGGACAGCCACTTCTGTTTCGATGTTACCGATGAAGAGGGTATCGCGCACAGCGTGCCCTACCATCGCGTCAAGGAGGTGTGGAAGGATGGCGCGCTGATCTGGCAGCGGTTGCATTGAATCCCGGTAGAATGGGCGCAGATCAATGTCGATCAAGCACTGCGGTTCCAAGAACGATGTGTTTTTCCGCAACAGTCAGCTATGGTGCCACCGCCGTGCTGGTTACCACCGGCATGTATGCCGTCCAGCAGGGCAGGCGTATGCCTCCCGCATATCTTATGTGGGCGCTGATTCCTGTTTTCTTCGGTTTGCAGCAGGCATTCGAGGGGCGGGTATGGCAGGAACTCGATGCCGGACATGCCGGCGCGGCGGTGCCTTATGCGCTCGGATTCCATTTCTTCTCGCATTTCCTGTGGCTGTGGTGGATTCCGCTGTGCTGCTATCTGGTCGAGCCCCGGCTGGCCGGTACGGCAGCCATGCTTCGCAGGAAGGTGATGGCCGGCTGTGCGATGTTCGGTGCTTTCGCCGGCACGCTGGTCTATTCCACATTACTCTTCCATCCCGAATGGATGTCGGTTTCGGTTAAGCTGCATTCCATCGTCTACGATATTTCCGTCCCCTTTCCCAGCCCCTTCCACCTGCCGGTCACGCCGGCCGCGCTGTATGCGCTGACCATCCTGGTGCCGCTTTTCATCTCCAGCCACATTTTGATCCGGATCTTCGGGGTGCTGGTCGTGTTCTCGATGGTATTCGCATCCGATTTCTACGGCTATGCCTATGTTTCGGTCTGGTGCTTCTTCGCAGCGGTGCTCTCGCTGTACATCGTCTACATGACCCCCCGCCTTGCAACATCCGGGCATGATGCAGACAGGTTGTCCGCGCCTAGCGAAGGCTGATCGGGCATCGTTCCACCGGATGAACGCCATGTCCATCATCCTCGTTGATCTGGCAAGGCCATGGAAAATCGTCGCACTGGTTAATGGTGCTGGAACGGATCGCTGAAAGCGCTTGTCTCACCGCTGAAACATAATTAAGGCAAGAATGGCAAGATTGACGATTCAGCACACCAGCCAAGATATAATCCAGCATGACCGCTTTCCTCGCACGACATAATAAATGAAGCTGCCATCCCTGTTCCGGAATAAACCGCTCACCCAGTCCAGGTTCCGCGGGCCGCTGCGCCTGGTTGCGTTGCTGCTGTTGCTGGTGTTCTCCGGCTACATCTACTATCTGGACGTAACCATCCGCGATGCGTTCGACGGCCGCAAGTTCGCATTGCCGGCGCGCGTCTATGGCCGTGACCTGGAGGTGTACCCTGGACTCAATCTGACGCGCGCGCAGTTCCTTGGCGAGATCAAGACCCTCGGTTATCACGAGAATCCGGAGCCGGACCGGCCGGCAACCTACAAGAACACGCTGAACGGCTTCGACTTCACGACGCGCGACTTTGTATTCGGCGATGGGCCGCAGCCTTCGCAGCACCTGCGCGTCGAATTCGCCGACGGCAAGGTGTCACTGCTGCAGGTGCGCGGCAGCACCGACACCGACCTGCCGCTGCTGCGCATGGAGCCGCCGCTGATCGGCGGCATCTATCCAGGCCATAACGAGGACCGCGAGTTGGTCAGGCTCGACCAGGTGCCGAAGATGCTGACCGCCGCGCTGATCGCGACCGAAGACCGGAAATTCTATACGCACTGGGGCATCGATCCTCGCGGCATCGCGCGGGCGCTGTACAAGACCGTGACCGGCCAGCGCATCGAGGGCGGCAGCACGCTGACCCAGCAGCTGGTCAAGAATTTTTTCCTGACTCCGGAACGCACGCTGACGCGCAAGGCGAACGAGGTGCTGATGGCACTGCTGCTCGAATTGCACTACAGCAAGGACGAGATACTCGAGACCTACCTCAACGAGGTGTTTCTCGGCCAGGATGCCAACCGCGCGATCCACGGTTTCGGGCTGGCCAGCTATTTCTATTTCGACCGCCCGCTGAACCGGCTGGAGCCACAGGAGATCGCGATGCTGGTTGGCATGGTCAAGGGGCCGACGGTGTATGACCCGCGCAGGCATCCGGAACTGGCGCTGAAGCGGCGCAACGTGGTGCTGAAGGAAATGGCTGGCCAGAGCGTGATCACCCAGGCGCAGTTCGTCGAGGCGCGCCGCAAGCCGCTCGGCGTCGTGAAGCGCGCGCCGTCCGGCACCTCGCCTTACCCTGCCTTCCTGCAGTTCGTCCATCTGCAGCTGCAGCGCGATTATCGCGAAGAGGATCTGCGCAGCGAAGGGTTGCGCATCTTCACCACGCTGGATCCGTTCGTGCAGCATGAAGCCGAACATGCCCTGGCGTCACGCCTCACCGCGCTCGAGAGGTCGCACCGGCTGCCCGCGAATTCGCTGGAGGGCGCGGTGGTGGTCAGCACTACGCAGACCGGCGAGATTCAGGCGATGGTTGGCGGTCGCGATGCGCGCTACGCCGGATTCAACCGCGCGATCGATGCACAGCGCCAGATCGGTTCGCTGATCAAACCCATCATCTACCTGACTGCGCTGGAAGATCCCCAGCACTACACGCTGATCACGCCGCTGGACGACAGCCCGCTGGTGTGGAGCCAGCCGGGCACGCCGGACTGGAAGCCGAACAACTATGACCGCAAGTTCCACGGCCAGGTCCAGCTGCGCACCGCGCTGGCCGAATCCTACAATGTCGCGACCGCGCGTCTCGGTATTTCACTCGGCGTACAGGGCATACTCGACAAGCTGCCGCTGTTCGGCATCCAGCAGCAACCCCCGCCGTTCGCGTCGTCGCTGCTCGGTGCATTCGGTCTGTCGCCGGTCGAAGTGTCGCAGCTCTACCAGACCTTTGCCGACGGCGGCTTCCGCACGCCGCTGCGCGCGATCCGCACCATCGTGACCGCCGACGGCAAGACGCTGCAGCGCTTTCCGCTGAATGTAGAGCCGGTTGCACCGCCGGGACCGGTGTATCTGCTGACCGCTGCGCTGCAGGGCGTGGTGCGCGAAGGCACCGCGCAATCGCTGAGCAACTGGCTGCCGGCGGACCTGAATGTGGCTGGCAAGACCGGCACCACAGACGACCTGCGCGACAGCTGGTTCGCCGGATACACCGGCGACCGCGTCGCGGTGGTCTGGGTCGGCCGCGACGACAACACCTCCACCGGCCTGACCGGCTCCTCTGGCGCGATGACGGTCTGGGGCGAAATGATGAAGAACATCCAGCCCGTACCGCTGAACCCCGAGATGCCGGACAATGTCGAGATGGTGAATGTCGGACCGGTCACCGGCCTGCGTTATGATATAGGTTGCAAGTCGGGCATGATGCTGCCGTTCATCAAGGGTTCCGCACCGACGGAAATTTCGCCCTGCGATACCTCGGCTGCCGACGTAACGGCTGCCAAGGCCGATGCGAAAGCCGCGGCGGGCAAGCAGGACAAGGGCAAGAAAAACTGGTTCCAGAGGTTATTCAATTGAAAAACATCTACGCTGTAATTTTCGTCTCGGCAGCGCTGCTTGCCGGATGCGCCGCGGTGACGCCACCGCCATCGGCGCCGGTGGCCGGAGCCGCGCCAGGCCCCGCCGGGATAACCGTGAAACCCGTGCCGAACTCGGCAATGTCAAACAACAAGGCGGTGATCGCGCTGCTGGATCAGGCGCAGACCGACAATGGCGCAGGGCATCGCGCATCGGCCGACTCTTCGCTGGAGCGCGCGCTGCGCATCGAGCCGCGCAATCCCTGGCTGTGGCACCAACTTGCGCAATTGCGCATCGACCAGGGGCAGTACGCTCAGGCAATCACGCTGGCCCGCAAATCGAACAGTTTTGCCGGAAACCATAGCGGCGTGCTGGCGGCAAACTGGCGGCTGATCGGCCAGGCGCGCGTCGCGCAGGGCGACTCGGCAGGCGCCGAGGACGCATTCAAACGCGCCGCGGATTTTGCGCAGCAGGACAAGGCGGCGCAGGATCCCGGATTGAGCCTGCCATAAGCGCAATAAAATGCCGAAGATCAGTTTGGGCAAGCTGCAGAAACCGGCGCGAATCCGCATTTGATCTGAAAGGAGCATCCGATGATCAACATATCTCCGGAAAGCAATGGAAAAATCCTGATAATCAGCGCGACGGGAAAGCTCACCGACAAGGACTATAAGGAAGTGCTTATCCCGCGCCTGGAAAGGATCATTCAGGAGCATGGCAAGGCCCGGCTGCTACTGGATATGGGGGACGAGTTTCATGGCTGGGAAGCCGCGGCAGCTTGGGACGACGCCCGCTTCGGGCTTGCGCACATGAACGATTTCGAAAAGATGGGCGTGATCGGCGGCCCCAGATGGGTAGAGTGGTGTTTGAAGATCGGTGCGGTCGTAATAAGCGGCGAGATAAAAAATTTCCCCGCAAGCGATCGAGACGAAGCAATGCGCTGGATCAAAAGCTGAGTTGACGAATAAGGCTGCCGCAGGTCAATTTTGAATCCGCATCAGAATGCCATGATGGAAATGAAGAAGATCAGTTCGGGTAAGTTGCGCGCGATCGGCTACGATGCCCGCGCCCGCGTGCTGCAGGTACAGCTCGACGACGGGAGCACGCTTCAATACAGCGGCGTGGGCGAGGACACCTGGCGCCGCTTCAGCAGTTCGGGCGCAGCCTGGAGTTTCTACCGCGACAACATCGAGGAAGAATTCGCCGCGAAGCGCGTGTCCGGCAGCGCCCCCGCCGGCAGGAATCCACTTGACGATCTGTTCAGAAAAACCTGATCGCCGGCGAAACAGAGCCGGTCCTGGCCGATTTCTCAAATTGCAGTTCCAGCAAGCGGCATTCCCACGGATTCAATCGCGCACTTGGCAATTTGGCTTTGATTCAAATTACAGGTGCTTTTTGAAGAACGCCATGGTTCTGTTCCAGGCCAGTTCCGCGGCTTCTGCATTGTGCTTCAAATAGGGGAGGTGTTTCGAGTCGGCCTCTTCATTGGCAAAGGCATGCTTTGCGTCGTAGCGGAAAAACTCGAAGGAAACTGAAGAAGCTGTCAATTTTTTCTCCAACTCGTCAACGCCGCTTATGGGAAAGACATCGTCATGACTTGCCCAGTGGCCCATGATGGGTGCTTTAATCTTCGTGGCATCAACATAGTCGAGGGGTGGGTAGCCATACCAAACCACCACGGCATCCAGCTCTGGCACAAAAACACTTGAAAGCAGGGTTAGCGCCCCGCCCATGCAAAACCCGGTGACGCCGACCTTTTGGCTGCCCAGCCCCTTTAAATATTGAACTGCGCCGCGAATATCCTGGCCGGCGGCATCGCCAAAATCAAGGCCGTTCATCAAATGTTTTGCTTCATTTTCTTCCAGCGCCAATTTGCCGCGATACAAATCAGGCACCAAAGCCTGGTAGCCCGCAACGGCCAATCTATCGGCAACGGCTTTGATTTGATCGTTCAAACCCCACCACTCCTGAATGACCACAATTGACGGGGGATTTTCAATATTCTCCGGTTTGGCAAGATAAGCATTCGCGGTCTGGCCATCCGGCCTTTTGTAACTAATAATCGTGCCCATTACGTCTCCTTTGCGTTGGTCTGAATTGAACTTGCGGAATGACTTGGCAAGATCATGGGTGGAAAAACTGGAGAGAGGCGCCTTGCGACTGTTGTCGACCGGTCCTTGCCGGACACGCCGCCAGATTTATTGCAGATTCTAGGTCTTCTTTCGGGTTAAAGCCAGGCAGGAGCAACGCGGAAGATTCCGACGCGAAACCTCTGGATATCGTCCGCAACAGCGGAAGCCGCTCGTCCTTTTGCAAAGCACGGTCTGGTTGAATTATCCGCGAACAAATATATTTACTCATTTACAAACGCAATTGGCCAATTCAGACTAGTGTCGCCGAGCTGGAAGGAGACTGACTGCCTAGTCTCGGATTCGAGATTGATCTCGCAGGATAACTACTGCGACCAGACAATTCGCGAACAGTTCACGAATTGTCTGGTCGCAACACAAGGGAGGAAATCATGGACAATGATCCGATCGAGAAATTCAAGAACAAACAGCGCGAAACCTGGACGCTGGGAAACTTCGGCGACATGGCGGTGTTCACGACGCCGGTGGCAGGCCATCTGGTCCGTTTTGCCAGGGTGACGGGTGGCCAGGCAGTACTTGATGTCGGAACTGGTACCGGCGTGGTTGCTATCACCGCGCGCAACCTCGGCGCGAAGGTGACCGGGCTGGACCTGACCCCGGCACTTCTCGAACAGGCCAGGGAAAGCGCTGCGCTGATCGGCCATCACGATATCGCGTGGCACGAAGGCGATGCCGAAGCGATGCCTTTCCCGGATGGCGCTTTCGATGCGGTGCTGAGCCAGTTCGGGCATATGTTTGCGCCACGGCACGATGTCGTGGTCAGCGAGATGCTGCGCGTGCTGAAACCGGGCGGAACGATTGCGTTCGCAACCTGGCCCGGCGAACAGCTGATCGGCCGCATGTTCGGCCTGAACGCAAAGTATGTGCCGCCGCCTCCCGGCATCGTTTCGCCGGTACAGTGGGGTGATGTCTCTATCGTGCGGGAACGTCTGGGAAACAGCGTGGCCCGCCTGCATGTCGAGCGCGGCATCATGGGCATCCCGGCGCTCAGCCCCAAGCATCTGCGCGTATTCCAGGAAGCCAAGACCGGTCCGTTCATCCAGACCGTGAAAGCGTTGCAGAACGATCCGGAAAAACTCGAAGCATGGCGGAACGAGATGGATGAAATGCTTGGCGAATACCTGCATGACAATGTGGTCCGCCACGAATACCTGCTGATCCGCGCGGTCAAGGTCTGATCCTTTCCCTCACCGCTCCTGCAGTTTCAACCGGAAACAGCCGCTCAGGCAACGCGATCGTGCGGTTCGCGCCCGGCCGCGATCGCGTCGAGATTGTCCAGTGCGCGGAAGCCCATCGCATCGCGAGTCTCGAACGTCGCGCTGCCGATATGCGGCAGCAGGAAGGTATTCTCCAGCTCCCGGTAACCGGGATGGATGTTGTCCGGCTCGCCGTTGAACACATCAAGCCCGGCCGCGGCAACCTTGCCCGAGCGCAGCGCGGCAACCAGAGCATCATCGTCGACCACGCTGCCGCGCGCGGTGTTCACCACGATCGCGCCGTCGGGCAGCAGCGCGATGCGTTTGGCATTGAGCAGGTGATGCGTTTCCGGCGTGGCGGGACAATGCAGCGCCAGGTAATCGCAGTGCGGCAGCAGCGCCTCGACGGTATCGTAATAGGTCGCGCCCTTTTCCAGCTCGGGTGACAGGCGGCTGCGGTTCGAATACAGGATGGTCATGCCGAAACCGCGGGCACGCTCAGCGGTGGCCTGACCGACCCGCCCCATGCCGATGATGCCGAGCCGCTTGCCGGTGACCTGTCTTCCGATCATGAAGGTCGGGCTCCACGATTTCCACTTCCCCGCGCGTATCAGGCGCTCGCCCTCGCTGGCGCGCCTCGCCGCACCAAGCATCAGCAGCATCGCGATCTCGGCGGTCGCATCAGTCAGCACATCGGGGGTATTGGTCACGATGATGTTGCGCGCCTTCGCCGCGGCAAGATCGACATAGTCGACGCCGACCGAAAAACAGACGATGGCTTTTACGGATGCCGGCAGGCGCGCGATCACATCGGCGGAAAATTTTTCGGTATGGCAGGGAAGAATGATGTCAGCGCCCTGCGCCAGCGCGATAAGTTCTTCGGCGCTGTAGAGCCGGTCTTCAGGATTGAAACGCGGCTGGTAATCGCGGCGCAGCCGCTCTTCCACAGCCTGCGGCAGTTTGCGGGTGACCAGCACTTCCAGTTTATTGTTCATCGATAACCCCTTGCGTGACTATTAGCCAGGACCGCAATATTAGCAACATTGGCGCGTCGAACACAGCACCGCGATGTTATGTTTAAATGCAATTTGATTATCCATATAATTATTTCTGGAGGGAGTCCATCATGCCACACGCGATCAGGGTTCATAAGACAGGCGGTCCCGAGGTATTGCAATGGGAAGCAGTCGATGTCGGCCCTCCCGGTGCCGGACAGGTCAAGCTGAAACAAACTGCCGTGGGACTGAATTATATCGACGTCTATCAACGCACCGGACTCTACCCGCTGCCGCTGCCCTTCGTGCCCGGAATGGAAGGCGCCGGCACCGTTGAGTCGGTCGGCAGCGGCGTGACCCACCTGAAAGCGGGGGACCGCGTCGCGTATGCCATGGTAATCGGCGCCTATGCCGAAACAAGGCTGATCGCGGCGGATCGGGTGGTCAAGCTGCCGGACAGCATAGACGACCGCACCGCTGCAGCGATGATGCTGCAGGGCATGACTGCGCGCTACCTGATCCGCGACATCTACAAGGTCGGGCCTGGAGACACGATCCTGATACACGCCGCGGCCGGCGGGGTCGGGCTGATTGTCTGTCAGTGGGCCGCCGCACTCGGTGCGACCGTGATCGGCACCGTGTCCAGCGACGAGAAAGCCGCGCTTGCCAGGGCCAACGGCTGCCACTATCCGATCGTCTATACCCGCGAGGATTTCCAGGAGCGGTTGCTCCATATCACCGGCGGCGAAAAATTGCCCGTGGTCTACGATTCGGTGGGCAAGGATACCTTCATGAAATCGCTGGACTGCCTGCGGCCGCGCGGCATCATGGTGCTGTTTGGCGCATCGTCGGGCCCGGTACCGCCGATGGATCTGTCGCTGCTGTCGCAGAAAGGTTCGCTGATGGTCACGCGGCCCACGCTCGGCACCTTCGTCGCAACACGGCAACTGCTCGAGGAAAATTCGGAGGACCTGTTCTCTGTGGTCGGGTCGGGCGAGGTTAAGATCCACGTCAACCAGACCTATCCACTGCAGCAAGCGGCGCAGGCACACAGCGACCTCGAGGCGCGCAAGACCACCGGATCGACCGTACTGACCGTCTGAGGCGGCAGATTATTTTTCCGCGTTGATGTCGCCCATCTTCACCCGGACGACCGAAATGGCCTTGTCCATTTTCCTGAATCTCTTCGCACCGAACCACACGGTCAGTATCCCGCTTGGCAGGCAGATGAATCCCATCGCGGTAAACCAGCGCTCGTGCGAGAAATGAATGATTGATATCCCGGCGATGAACAGCGCGACGCCCGAACGCAGGTAAGACAGCAGGGTGCGCTCGTTCGCCAGCAGGGTACGGTCGATAGCCAGCTGGTCCCTGAGGATCAGTTCTGCACTGTCGAATTGTGTGTAAGGATTGTGTCCCATTGAGTTTGTTTCCGATCTTTCTATTGATGGCAAAGGCAAATATCCGATTGCATGGATAAGCATATTCTAATCTAACGGACGGTGGCGGTGTACCCGAAACGACAAGCCTGCATTACTCGCCGATCGCGATTTCCAGTTCCAGCCAGCTTTCCTCCAGTTCCGCCACTTGCGCTTCCAGCTTCGCATGCGCTGCATTCAGTTCGGCAATCCTGGCGCGGTCTGGGCTGGCATAGGTGGCAGGGTCGGCGAGTTGCCGGTTGACCGCGGCGAGCTCGGCCTGAGCAGCGGTCAGCGCGGTTTCGAGCCTGCCCTGTTTCGACTGCAGCGCCTTGCGGTTGGGTTTGGGTGCGCTTTGCGAGCGCGGCTTTTCATGTTTGGGTTGTGCGGCGGTCTCCCGCGGTCGGCGGGTTTCGATCCAGCTCTTGTAGTCTTCCAGATCGCCGTCGAAAAGTTTCGCTTCGCCGTCCGCGACCAGCCACAGCTCGTCGGCCACAGCGCGGATCAGGCTGCGGTCGTGCGACACGATCACCACCGCGCCGGTGTATTCCTCCAGCGCGATGGTCAGCGCGTCGCGCATGTCCAGGTCGAGGTGGTTGGTCGGTTCGTCGAGCAGCAGCAGGTGCGGCTTCTGCCAGGCCAGCAGCGCAAGCGCAAGCCGGCTTTTTTCACCGCCGGAGAAGCTTGCCACCGGACGGTCTTCGCTGTCGCCGGCCATGCCGAAGCGGCCGAGAAAGCTGCGCAGCGCCAGCGTGGTTTCCTGGGGTGCAATCCGTTCCATGTGCTGCAGCGGCGTCGCGGCGCCATCCAGATTTTCCAGCTGGTGCTGCGCGAAGTAACCGATACGGATGTCGGGAGTCACCTCCAGCGTGCCCGTGGTGGGATGCAACTCGCCGACCAGCAGCTTGACCAGCGTGGATTTGCCCGCGCCGTTCGGGCCGAGCAGCGCGATGCGCGCTCCGGAACGCAGCGCCAGATCGATGTTGCGGAACAGCGTTTTGTCGCCGTATGCAAAGCCCATCTTTTCCGCGCGCATCAATAAATCCGGGCTGCGCTCGGGCGCCTCGATCTCAAGTTCGAATCGGCCGTCGCTGAGATGCACGGGCGCGATGCGCGTGATCCGGTCCAGCGCCTTGATGCGGCTTTGCGCCTGTTTTGCCTTGGTCGCCTTGGCGCGGAAGCGGCGCACGAAGTCTTCCAGGTGCGCGATCTTTTCCTGCTGCTTGTTGTATGCCTGGTTCTGCTGAGCGATGCGCTCGGCTCTTGATCGCTCGAAATCGTCGTAGTCGCCACTGTAGATGTCGAGGGTCCTGTCATGAATATGCGCGATGCGGTTCACGCAGGCGTTCAGGAATTCGCGGTCGTGCGAGACCAGCAGGATGCTGCCGGGATAGCGTGCCAGATATTGCTCCAGCCAGATGATGGCTTCGAGGTCGAGATGGTTGGTCGGCTCGTCGAGCAGCAGCAGGTCGGCGCGGTGCATCAGCGCGCGCGCCAGATTCAGACGCATGCGCCATCCGCCCGAGAAACTGGCGACCGGCCGTTCCAGCGAATCGTTGGCGAAACCCAGCCCGTTCAGCAGCTGTGCCGCGCGCGCCTTCGCACCATAACCGTCGATCGCCTCGAAGCGGTGCTGTGCATCGAACCAAATGATGTCGTGATTTTCCTTTGCCAGTGCTTTCTCCAGCAGACGCAGCTCCACATCGCCGTCCAGCACGAATTCAATTGCAGGCTGATCGGAGTTCACGATTTCCTGTTCGACATACGCGATGGTCTTGCCGGGCTGCAGCGATACCTCTCCGTCGTCCGGCCTGATTTCGCCGCGGATCAGCCGGAACAGCGTGGATTTACCGCTGCCGTTTCTGCCGACCAAACCGATGCGCTGGTTGGCGTATGCCTGCAGGTTCACGTTCTGCAGCAGCGGGATGCCGCCCTGCAAACAGGTCAGGTTCTGGATATTGAGCATGGGCGCGATGATAGCAGGTGTAATTTCGGCGTTCAGGTCTTTGCAGGAATGGTTGCGCATCAAATCGGCAAGCCGTGCTGCAACGCTGATAAAATGCAGCCTGAATTTACCCGTACCGCCCAGGCAGATCATGACCAGCGCTCCTATGGCAAACACCGACACTTTCGCCAACCTCCAGCCCCGGCAGGTCTGGGCGCATTTCGCAACGCTGTGCGCAATCCCGCGCGCATCGCTGCAGGAAACCGCGCTGATCGAACACCTTATCGTTTGGGCACAGGCGCGCGGCATCACTACCATCGTTGATGGTGCGGGCAACCTGATTCTGAAGAAGCCCGCCAGTCAAGGCTGCGAAGAGCAGCCCGGCGTGATCCTGCAGGGCCATCTGGACATGGTGTGCCAGGCCAACAGCGGAACGCGGCACGACTTCGCGCACGACCCGATACGCGCTGTTGCGCGCGATGGCTGGGTGGTCGCGGATGACACCACGCTGGGAGCGGACAACGGCATCGGCGTCGCGCTCGCACTGGCCGCGCTTGATGAGCCGGCACTGATGCATCCGCCGCTGGAAGTGCTGCTCACCATCAACGAGGAGTGCGGCATGGACGGCGCGCGCGATCTGGCACCCGGCACGCTGCGCGGTGCCACGCTGATCAATCTGGATACCGAGGAGTGGGGACATTTCTATCTGGGCTGCGCAGGCGGCGTGGACGTGGAGGTGCGCCACGATTGTAAGCAGGAAGACGTTCCGCCAGGCTATGCGCTGCTGCAGTTCGGGGTGTCCGGCCTGCGCGGCGGCCATTCCGGCATCGACATCCATCTCGGCCGGGGCAATGCGATCAAGTTGCTCGCCGAGGCGCTGCGCGATCTGTCCGCGCACACCGACCTGCGATTGATTGCATTGAAGGGCGGTACGGCGCGCAACGCGATTCCGCGCGAGGCCTTTGCGCAGTGCGCGCTGCCCGCGGCCGTTGCGGCGAGCATAGACGAATGGGTAAAGCACCGGCACCAGGCATGGCGGTCGCGGTTCGCCGGAATAGACGAAAACGTTTCGTTCGTATGCAGCCATTCCGACGCACTGCCGGCCAGCGCCGTCGCAAACGCGGAGCGCGACCGCTTGCTGGCTTTTCTCGACAGTGCCGTCAACGGCGTCGCTCAAATCAGCGCCGACTTTCCCGGCGTGACAGACACTTCCAGCAACCTCGGCGTGCTCGCGCTGGAACACGGCTCATTCATGGCGACGTTCAAGGTGCGCTCGCTGCACGATGCGCGCACGGATGCGCTGGCCGACAAGCTGGTTTCGTTCGCCGCCGGCTATACTCTGCACGCCTGGAAGGACGGCGCGTATCCGGGCTGGACGCCGGATCCGTCCTCGCCGCTGCTGGATCTTTGCCAGCAGGCGTACACTATGGAATTCGGCCAGCCTGCTTCGCTGCAGGTGATCCACGCCGGACTGGAATGCGGGCTGCTTGCAGCAAGCCACCCGCATCTGGACATGATCTCGTTCGGGCCCGACATACACGGCGCGCACGCGCCCGGCGAGCGCGTCCGGATTGAATCCGTCGCACGCTGCTGGCAATTGCTGAAGGCGGTGCTGCAGTCACAGGCAGGCGCGCATGCCTTGCCGGAGGCCAAACAGGGAGTGGCATGATGCAAACAGGACCGCGCGAAATCGTCACACCTTTCCGGGCTATCCCGCTCGAAGTTCCGGAAGGGATGAAACACAACGAGTTCTTCAACAGCACCGAAAACCTGAACGACCTGGCAAACAACAACGGCCTGCTGACCAACCCGGAAAACCTGCTGCTGTACCGCAAGGCGCTGGGCCACAGCACCGAGTTCGATTGCTCCATCATCCACAACACGTCCAGGACCATACTCAATCCGCTGGGGCGGCCGGTGCGGCGCACCCAGGTCGCCGACAACGTGAAGCATGTCTGGGACCGGATGAGCCAGATCATCATCGATTACATGCTGGAGCAGTATCCCGATCCGGAACAGGCGCTGATCCTGGCGGGCGAGGCTAGCCTGGATGCGACCTGGCCGCTGACTTCACCCGGGGTGCCCAGCATAAGGATGCTGCACAACCATTTTGTGGTTTTCCCGATGGAGACCCTGCGCAAAGCAAAGCTGGCCGATCCCGCCAATCCCAACCTGACCGACGGCGGCCAGCACAGCCTGTTCCAGGAGTACATGCGCGACGTCTACCGCGAGTTCTTCGACCGTGCCCTGAACCTGCGTATCCTGAAACCGGCCAGCGGCGAGGATGCGCGCATCGCGCTGACCGGCTACCCGCAGGGCTTGCCCAGTTGGGAAATCCTCGGCGGTGCAAGTGCGCTCAGGGATGTGCATTTCTGGCGCGAATACGACGAGGTGCTGAAGGGCTTCATCGATTTCTACCGCACGTTTTTCTCGCAGGTTTCCACGCACAACGCACCGATATTGCCGGATGTCTATTTTCCGGAGCAGGTGGAAAGCGTGCTGCTGTTCAACAACGATTTCATGAAGACGGCGAAGAAGGTGCGCGACCTGTGCATCGTCGATCCGAAATACGCGAATGCGATACGCTGGCAACCCGCATTCAAGCAACTGGTCTACCGCAATGATGCCGGCAAACTGATCGTGACCATCAGCCAGAACTCGATCGGCAACGCGATCACCGAACTGCTCGGTGTTGTGGTGAACCGCATCCCGGATGCGGAAGCCTACGAAAAACACGAACCCGCTTTGATCGCGCACCTGCTCGAAGTGCGCCGCCGTCTGATCGAGGCCGATCTGGGCGAAGGGATCGCGACCCCCTCCTGGCCCAGGGAATAGCAAGTGCCGGGAATATTCCGGGCCGAAAAATACGGCACGAAGAGAGCCATGGAAACACGGAAATGAAGCTGATGCTGTACGGAACACGCTACTGCCATTTGTGCGATCAGGCAGAAGCGCTGCTTGAAGCGGCAGGCATGGGCGCTAAATATGTCGACATCGCTTCGGACGACGCATTGCTGGAGAAATACCGGGTACGCATTCCGGTGCTGGTGCGCGTCGACAGCGGCGCGGAGCTAGGCTGGCCTTTCGATGCGCCGGCGCTGCAGCGCTTCATCGCCCAAGCGGACTGACAGCCCGGATTCGCGACCAGGCTATCTGCCGCGCAGGGATGCGCTGTTCAACAGCGGCGCATCCAGTCGGGCTACTAGTCCTTTCTTTTCCCCATCATGATCCACCACAGTAGACCGGCTGCGATCAGGATGATGCCGAGCAGCCATGGCCAGTAGGTGTCCAGGAATCCCTGCTGCTGCGCCGGCACGGTTACCGGCGGGGCTGCCACCGGGGCTGACTGGACCACGGGTGCCGGTGCAGGTGCGGGAGCCACTTCCACCGGTTTGACCGGCGCAGGTACGACCGCTTTCTTCATTACCTTTTTGTGTTTCCTGGCCTTCTTGACAGCCGGCTTGGGCTTGGGCGCGGGTACCTCGGCGATTACTGCAGGGGCAGGTGCGGCCTGTTCGGCGACGGGCGCAGGAGCGGGAGCAGCGACTGGTTCGGCAGCAACGGCAGCCGGTGCTGCAGCCTCAGGCTGGCTAGCGCAAGCGGACATGACCAATGCCGCCAGCAGGATTGCAGGCAGGGTAGCTTTGTGCAATCTATCCATGTTGAACTCCGTTGGTTGTGATTAATCGTGGCTGTCTCGTCAATCGGGAATCGTGTGTCAATGGACGGACTTCTCCATTTCGTTGGCAAGGCTCTTGTCGATCAGCATGATCTCGATCCTGCGGTTTTTCTGTCGCCCTTCCGGCGTATCGTTCGATGCGACAGGATCGTATTCTCCCCTGCCCGATGCCACCATGCGCTCCGGCGGTACGCCGGAGTCCTGCAGAAAACGCACCACGGTGGTTGCACGCGCGACTGAAAGCTCCCAGTTGGTCGGGTAGCGGGACTGCAGCGACTTCGCAACGGGCACGTTGTCGGTATAACCCACCACGCGGATGATCTTGTCCTGATAGCCTTTCAGAGCAGCACCGACCTTCCTCAATATTTTCTTTCCGCCCGCCTTCAGCGTCGCCCGTCCCGAGTCGAAGAATATCTGTTCGGCCAGATCCACAGTCAGCATGTCCTTGTATTGCCGCACCTGGAGCTGGCCCTTTTTCACTTCATTGGACAGATCCTTCACCAGTGCGTCGTATTGCTGCTGGTGCTGCCTGTTCGCCTCTAGCAGCACGGAGCGCTGCTGGCCGAGAAACCCGATCTGTTCCTGCATCGCGGTATTCTGCCGATTGCATTCCGCAAGCTGCTGGTTCAGCGAGCCGTTGTCCTGTTGTATCGCGGCAACCTGCTTGTCCAGGGCTGCCTTCTGCTGCTGCAGCGTCGCGATCTGATCGTCCTTTTCCGTCTGCATCGTATCAAACGTGCCGGTGCTGACACATCCGCTTGAAACAACAGCGGCGGCAACAAGGACAATTCCGGTCAGAAAATTCCTGTTCATGTTCTCTCCGGCAAGCGTGGTCTGATGCCTGGCATTTCAGATATTGATATTGAAAATTCAATCAATTCGACTTGAGCCCGGCGCGAGTCACTCTACACCCCGCTGATGAAGTATTCAATCGGCATCTTCGGCCGCCATCTGCGCCATGTATTTTCCCAGTTTCCCGCACAACTGATCGGAACGATTAGATAAAGCGCCCCGCATTGATTAACATACGTTCCTTTTGGATGCTGATCAAACAAATGACCGTCGCGCAAACCATCATCCCGATCTTCCTGCAGATACTGCTGGGCGTGTCGATGCGCCGCTGGTTCGGCTTGCGCGAGGACTTCTGGCCGCAACTGGACCGTCTGATCTACTTCGTGTTCTTCCCCGCGCTGCTGTTCAATACCCTCGCGCATTTCGAGATCGACTTCGGCGCCGCGACACCGATGCTGATGGTCGCGACGCTGTTCATGTGCACCGGGATGGTCATCGGCTATGTCGCGAAATATTTTCTGCATGCCCCGTCCAGGGTGTACTCGGCGACATTCCAGACGTCTTTCCGATTCAACAGCTATGTCGGGCTCGCGATCGCCGGCGGACTGCACGGGCACGAGGGACTCGCCGCAATCGGTCTGCTGATGGGATTCATGGTTCCGTTCGCGAACGTCGCCGCGGTGCTGATGCTGGCTCGGCACAGCGAAAGTCACTGGCTCAGGGAGATACTGCTTAATCCGCTGATCATCGCAACCGCAGGCGGCATCATTTTCAGCCTCGCAAGCATCCCGTTGCCGAAGATGTTCAACACCACGCTGGGACTGTTGTCGCAGGCCTCGCTGCCGCTGGGCCTGGTCGCGGTCGGCGCGGGACTCCGTATCCAGGGCCTGCACAGTCATCCCGGCACGCTGTGGTACGGCGTCGCGGTCAAACTGCTGGTGTTGCCCGCCATCGCATGGGGACTGGCTTCCGCATTCGGGTTGAGCGGCCTGTATTTCCACATCCCGGTATTGATGGCCGCGTTGCCGGTTTCCACGGTGTCTTACGTGCTGGCAAAACGAATGGGCGGAGATGGCAACACGATCGCCGCACAGGTAATGCTGAGCACGCTGCTGTCTGCGGTGACCCTGCCTCTGTGGCTGCTGCTGATGGGGCTCTGATTTCACGATATATCAAGTGTAGTTGCGCAACCGCCGCGCCATCAGTATTTCACCACCCGGCCATTTTCGATTTTGACCCGTTCGTCTATCGCCAGTGTGGGTACGGTCGTCTGGTTGAATTTCACCGTTTCACCGTTATCCAGCCTGACTGTGATGTCGTAGGACCTGGTTTTTTTCGCACTCTTCTCGATCTTGTTGCCGGCTACCGCGCCGCCGACCGCGCCGGCGATCGTCGTCAGATCGCGCCCCGTACCGCCGCCGACTTCATGGCCCAGCAGTCCGCCGAGCACACCGCCGGCAATCACGCCCAGACCCGAACCCTGTCCTTCGGTTTCAACCGGCGTGATGGACACGACCACACCGCAGTTCGCACAGACCGGCTTTTTGACTGGCGCTGCGCTTGCCCGGGCCTGCTCGACCTTGGCCCTTTCCGCAGCCTTGCGCTGTTCAGCAATACGTCGCTTCTTCTCGGCTGCGGCGGCCGCCTCCTGTTTGCGTTTTTCCGCGGCCTGGGCAGTTGCTTCCTGCTTGGCCTTGTCCGCGGCCTGCTGATCGGCGATGAACTGCTGCTTGGCTTCGGCGACCGCCTTGTCGACCGCAGCCTGGATCTGCGCGGAATTTTCCCCGGCATCCGGCTTTTGCGAGCAGCCGGTCGCCAGCGTGACCGATAAAATCACCAGCACGCTGGCGGATACATGGGTGAATCGCTTGTGTATCGGTGTATTCAATTAATCCTCCATTGATGAACCAGGTTGGCGGCATGCTTTCCATACCTGCATCAGATTCGACAACGGGAAATTAGTTCAGGGCGCATCGCCGGGCAGGAGTCAGATGGATTTCAGTGCGGCCAGCGCCGCGTCGTAGTTGGGTTCATTCTTGATGTCGCTGACCATTTCGGTATAGCGCACTACATTGTTGCCATCCAGCACGACCACCGCGCGCGCGGTCAGGCCGGCCAGCGGGCCGTCCGCGATCTTGACACCGTAGTCGCGCATGAACTCGCGCCCGCGCATCGTGGACAGGTTGTCCACATTGTTCAATCCTTCGCTGCTGCAGAAGCGTGCCATCGCGAACGGCAGGTCGGCAGAAATATTGATCACGACCGTGTTGTCGAGGCCGGCAGCATCCTTGTTGAAATGGCGTGCGGATTTCTGGCAGGTTGGCGTGTCCAGGCTTGGAACGATGTTCAGCACCTTGCGCTTGCTGCCGTAACTGCCCAGCGTGATGTCTTCCAGATCCTTGTTTACCAGCGAGAAGGTAGGCGCGGGTTTGCCCACTTGCGGAAAATCACCGTAGAGTTTTACCGGCGTGCCACCGAGTGCTGTGCTGAGACTTGTGCTCTTGGTCATGTTGTTCTCCTTATGGTCAGGTAAGTGATTCGGGCGGTGTCCGGCTCGAAGTATTGCGCGGCTGGAAATAATACTCTCCCCACGGCGGTCGGGCGACCACGATATATTCATGGTTATACCGATGCAGGTTCGAACCATTACGGTTCAGCAAGTACAATAGGCAAGGTCTGCCAACTATTTTGCGGCAGCGCGACTGCAGGATTCGATGAATCGCGCCAGCGTTGGCGCAATCAAGGAGAAAATCAGATGCATGAATTCTTTGCCCACTCACTATTTGGCAATGCGGTATCCGACTATCTTGCTTCGTTCGGCCTGTTTCTCGGCGGCATCGCGATCGTCTATGTATTTAAAAGATACGTGCTGGCCAGGCTGAAAAAATGGGCCAGCGCGACGGCAACCCGTGCCGACGACTTGCTGGTTAAGGCCATCGAAAAGTCCGTAGTTCCGGCGGTTTACCTCGGCATCTTTTACATCTCGTTGCATACGCTGACTCTCTCGGAAGAGTTCAAAAGCGGCTTGAGAACCGCGGCGATCATCGCAGTCACCGTGCTGGCCGTCAGGGCGATCATTTCTGCGGTCAATATCGGGCTCGAATCGTACCTGAAAACTTCAGTCCTTTCGGATGGCAGCGAAAAGCAGCTGAAGGGAATACGCGGACTGGTCAATTTCGCGATATGGGCCATCGCGCTGGTGTTCCTGCTGGACAACATGGGCGTCAAGATATCTGCCGTGGTTGCAGGACTGGGGGTCGGCGGCATCGCGGTTGCACTGGCCGCCCAGGCGGTGCTCGGCGACCTGTTCGGTTACTTCGTGATCTTCTTCGACAAACCATTCGAGATCGGCGATTTCATCGTCGTAGGCGACAAGATGGGTGCCGTGGAATATATCGGGATCAAGACCACCCGGATCAGGGCAATCGGCGGCGAAATGCTGATTTTCTCGAACAAGGACCTGACCAATTCTCGAGTCCATAATTTCAAGAAGATGGAAAAGCGTAGAGTGGTTTTCAAACTGGGTGTGATCTACCAGACGGCTGCCGAAAAGCTGAAAGCGATCCCGTCTATCGTCAGGCGCATCATCGAAGACAAACAGGATGCCACTTTCGACCGCGGACATTTTGCGTCCTATGGCGACTTCAGCCTGAATTTTGAGTTCGTCTACTACGTGACCGGGGCGGACTACACCAAATACATGGATATACAGCAGGCAATCAACATGGATATTTTCGAAACGTTCGAGAAGCAGAAGATCGAGTTCGCATACCCGTCGCAGACGCTGTTCATCAACAAGGGGGATTAGCAGCCCTCGCCGGCCGGCAAAGCGCTAGTCGGACTCGCGCTGTATGTACGCAGTCTGGGTGCCGACATCCTTCTTGGGGGGAGGCGGCCGGTAGATAAAATTCTCCGACATGGTGTGAAATATCGGTGTCGGGCAGATCAGGCGCGAGCAGGCTTTCGCGATGAACGCGGCGGCCATAAGCGGCAGGACCATTTCGTGGTTGTCGATCATCTCCATCACGATCACGAACGCGGTGATCGGCGCCTGGGTAACGCCGGCGAAGTAAGCGACCATGCCAAGTATGATCGTTGCGCCCACCGGAACAGAGGAAAAGAGCGGCGCAATGTTGGAACCGATTCCCGCACCTGCTGAAAGCGTCGGCGCCATGATCCCGCCCGGGATACCGCTTACGTACGAGATCGCCGTTGCGATCAATTTCAGTATGCCGTAGCTTTCCGGCAGCGTCGAATTGCCGTCGACCAGCGTTTTCGCCTCGATGTATCCGCTACCGTAGGTGTTATTTCCCGAAGCCAGCCCCACCAGCACCAGCAACAAGCCGCAGACAGCCGCAAATGCAACGGGATTGTCATGTATCCAATCGCCGACACGGCCCCGCAGCCCCTTGTTGAATTCGATCAGCGTGCGGCTGAATATGCCGCCCAGCAACCCCCCGACGATTCCGCAAAATATCACCACATACCATTCCTTGCCGAAACCCATCGATTCCGAGGTGTGGCCGAAATAGGAATAATTCCCAAGCACGGCAAGCGAGGCAATCCCGGCAATGAGGACAGTCATCAGGATAGTGGTGCTGTTGTGTTCTTCGAAGGAGCGGCTCATCTCCTCGATCGCGAACACGATTCCGGCCAGCGGCGTATTGAAAGCGGCCGCCACGCCGGCGGCGGCACCGGCGAGAATCAGTCCTTTTTCCAGATCGTGCTTGGGGAAGCGGGCAAGACTGCCGAGTTTGTGCATGATGGATGCGCCGATCTGAACGGTGGGGCCTTCGCGTCCCACCGCAGTCCCGCACATCAGTCCAATGATTGTAAGCAGGATTTTCCCAACCGTCACACGCAGCGAAAGCACCTGCTCGCGCACTTTGCTGCTTTCTTTCGGATCCAGCGATGCAATAACCTGGGGAATGCCGCTACCCTGCGAACCGGGAAAATACTTTCGGGTGATGTAGACGATCAGCGCGAGTCCGAGCGGGGTGACCAGCAATGGTAGAAAGGGCGAAATGACAAGCATCTTGTGAAACACGCTATTCGCCCACTCCGCAGCGATGGCAAACAGAATCGCAGCCAATCCCACGGTGACAGCTCCGCTCCAGAACACAAGGCGGCGCTTCCAATCCAGAATCAGACCCGGTTCCGGCAGCGGAAATTTCATCGGTTGTTACTCAAGGTTTCTGCTCAACACCAGTAATTGTCAATGCATCGATAGCTTTTGATTATACAGAATCCCGATCGGGAGGCGACACCGCACCCGGATTTATTTTCCGGGCAAGCGGCATACGGCAATCCGCCTATCTGCGCCGTCCCTTTTTGGAACAGGTGACGGAGACGATGTTCAGCGTATCGCGGTCAAAAGCCAGGCTGACCGGCTTGATCGTGCATTTCTGCCTGGCAGGTATGGTCTTGATGGACACGCTGTAATCGCTGCCATCGGGCAGGCGTACAGCGGGAAAAACGAATTTCCCGTTGCCAGCGATCGTCAGGTCGTTTGCCCCGTTCAGCTGCAATACCAGCTCTTTGCCCTTGCCCTTGCCGGCAAGTCCGGCGACGGTTCCGCCGACTGCAAACGTAACGGTGGTACAGGTAACCGTGACGTTGCTGATGTTCGCATTGACCATTTTGCCGGAGCCCTTATCGACCTTGCAGGTCTGTTTGACCGGCGCGGACGGCGAAGCCTTGACTGAAACGGTATAGGTGCTGCCCCTGGCCAGCGTTCTGGGGAAGCTGAATTTTCCGTTGGCGCTGACCGGCAGGTCGTTCGAACCGTTGAGCTGAAGGACCAGTCCGCTGCCGGGCAGCCCTGCAACCGAACCGCCTACAGTATGCGGAACCGGCGGTGGTGGCGGTGGCGGCTTGGGTGCCGGCTTTGCCTGCTCGCTTTCGCCGCAACCCGCAAGTACGGCAATCATCGCCGCCATCCATACCGCTTGCGCCGTTCCTGTAAGCTTTGCCATCTCTCGCTCCTTGTCGTTCATTTCACCGCACACAGGTGAAGTTTGTATTTCGTTCGCCAGCCATGCCGCCAGGACACACGAAACTTCATGACGAGCGAGATTGTACACAAATTTGCACGGGCGATTTGCCGTGGGTTATGCAGGCTCGGCCTCGATCGCGGCGATGGCCGTTCTGTGTGATGAATACACGAGGGCGACTGCATTGAAGGCCAGATAAACCAGATAGCTGACAACATACAGCCAGGCGGTGCGTTCCAGCGTCATCCCGTCGGCAAACAGCCACAGCAATAGCGCATAAAGCGGAAGCGACAATATCTCCCCCGCCATGATCAACCGGGTGCGATGCGCTGAGAACAGCCCGAACAGGAACAGCCACGATGCGATGCGTATCCAGCTGCCCAGCATGATCAGCGCGGCGGCCTGATTGCTCACCACAAACCGTGTGTCATACAGAAGCGCCAGCATGAAACGCTGGTTGAGATAGATCAGCAGCAGGAAAAAAGCCGCCGGGATCAGCACCACCAAACCGGCGCGCAGCATTTCGCGGCTGAATCGCGCCGAACCGTAAGTGCTGCTGAAACGCGGCAGAAAGATCAGCGACAGCACACCCGCCGCGGTGGCGGTCACCCACTCGGTGGATCGCCACAACGCCTGCAGGAATCCGACGTCATTCCATGAAATCGAACCAGACAGTATGCTGCGCACAAGCAGCATGGACACTGGGCTCATGATGCCGATGGCCAGGCCCACCGGCACGAACTTCACCAGCTTGCGGTAATATTCCCTGCCTTGTTCATCCCGAGGTTGCCGGAGTTTTTGCAGATAATGCCAGATTGCCAGACCCAGCACGGCCAGCAACAGCGTCTGTGTCCATATCAGACCGCGCAGCGAAATGCCGAACCATGCACTCGCCGCAACCAGCAGCAGTATCATGCTGCCCAGCAATGCCAGTATCAGCATGCGTTGCTGCATGTGTTTGCCCAGCCAGTAAGCGTTGAGCGTGGCTGGAATGACCGTGATGCAGCCGGCCAGTGCCGCCAGCACGAACAGTCCGGTTTCGATCCTGCCGCGCGTCAGCCAGACCGCCAGTTCCGGGGAAGCCACCGCCACCAGCAGCGCGACGGCCAGCGAGGTGCCCAGACCCAGCCTGAGTGCATTCCGCAACAGACAGCGCTCGTCGCGTACCATGTCCACCTGCGCGACGAGCACCGTCAGGCCCTGCAACACTCCTGCCATCGTTACTGCGCTGACCAGTTCAACCACCGACTGCAGTTGTGCCCAGAGTGCCACCATGGTTGGTCCGCCCGCCAGCGCCAGCACCTTGTCCAGCCCGGCGCGACCAATAAGGTCGACGAATATGATGGCGAAAGCAGCCAGCACGCTATTGATCGAAGTCAACTCATCCCCTTGTCGCTTACCCTGAAAAGTTCGAAACCTGCCTTCCGTTTTGCAACGCGGCAGTGGATTTTTTCCGATGATATACCGCGCCCGACGCCAGTAAAAATCATTACCGCACATCGACATGATCGCTTCACGCACTGAACGCCAATATCGCCTCGGAATCATGCCGTTCTGGCGGATAGTGATAACATGCGCCGGAGCAACACCGGCGCATACTTGTCAGCGGCAATCCCGGTTCGCGCGTTATACTGCCTGCAATACTGAAAGGAAAATCATGAAGACAATATCAGTTGCAATATTTGCCGTGCTGGCGCTCGCCAGCCTGCCGGCCCGTGCCGGAACGCCGATCATCAACCTGAGTATAGGCGGTGAAATCAGCCCGGGTGTCTATGGCCAGGTACAGTTCGGCAATGCCCCCCCGCCAGCAGTCATCAATACCCGGCCGATGATAGTCGCCCCCGGATCGCGCGACCAAATGGCGGAGCCGATGTATTTGCATGTGCCTCCGGGTCACGCAAAGCACTGGTCTAAGTATTGCCATCGCTACCACGCCTGCAATCGTCCCGTTTACTTCGTGAAAGAGGGCCGCTACCAGCCCCGCGACCGCCATCGCGATGAATACCGTGACGGCGACCGCGGCCATGACCGCAGGGACGAGGGATACCCGGGCAGGGATCGCGGTGATCGCGGTGATCGCGGTGACCGGGGTGACGATGATCGCGGCGACTGAGAAACGCGCCCGCATCATTTGCAATCCCTGAGACGACAAGGCCAGCTCGATGCTGGCCTTGTGTTTTGTGACTCCTCGCGGCCTGCCCGACGCAGCACCGAACCATGAATTCAATCCGGCTGCTCCCCGGCAAGGTGGGCAGTCTGCGTGCCGGGCACTTCCAGGCTGATGCGGCCCAGTTTGCCGCTGCGATATTCGGTCAGCAATATCATCGCCGCTTTTTCCAGATCCGGTTCTCCACCCCGACCTTTCTGCAGGCAACCGCGTTTTCGCGCAATGGCTTCGATTACGTCCACGCCGTCCATGCCGGCCTCGGCAAACCCGAACCGGGCAGCAAGCAGGCCGGGATAACGCGCGAGCAGTGTGGCGGCGAGAAATTCGGCGACCTCTTCTTCGTTGACGGCATTGCGGCCGATCGCGTGTATCGTGGCGAGCATCAGTCCGTCTTCCGGGTTTTCGATCTTGGGCCACAGCAGGCCGGGAGAATCAGTCACGGTCATATGATCGTTCAGCTTGTGGCTCTGCTGCGACTTGGTTACCGCGGGTTCGTCACCGACGCTGGCGACGCGGCGCTTCAGCAGCATGTTCATCAGCGTGGATTTGCCGACATTGGGAATGCCCATGATCATCATGCGCAACGGCTTGTGCGTGCTGTCGCGATGCGGCGCGAGCGGCTGGCACAGGTTAGGCACCCGTGCGGCGTCGTTTGCATTCTTGCAGCTCAGCGCGACAGCCTTGACACCCGGCTGCCTGTTGAAATGGTTCAGCCAGGCCCTGGTGACTTCCGGATCGGCAAGATCGGCCTTGTTGAGTATCTTCAGGCAGGGGCGCTGGCGGTGCAGGCGCAGTTCCGTGATCATCGGATTGCAGCTTGCCTCGGGCAGGCGCGCATCCAGCACCTCGATGACCACATCGGTGAACTCCATCGTTTCGGCGGCTTTCCGGCGCGCCGAGGTCATGTGACCGGGAAACCACTGAATAGACATTGACAATTGGTTTTATGAATGAAGGCGGATTTTACCCCGGACGACCGGCTCTCACTTCAATAAAATCCCGCAAAACGGTTTCGCAAATGAATCAGTCTGGCTTCAACAATGCCAGTTGCGCATCGTCAAGATAGCACCATTCGCCTTCCGCCAGCCCGAGCTGGTCGAGTCTTAATCCGCCTATCTGCGTGCGCCGCAGCGCAACGCAATGGTTGCCGGCGGCAGCCAGCATGCGTTTGACCTGGTGGTATTTGCCCTGCTCCAGCACGATCTCGATCAGGTGGGCATCGACCGCGCGGCAGGTCGATGCCGCAAGCGGTGCGGGTTCATCATGAAGTTTTACACCGGACAATAATCCTGCAAGCAGTTCCGGGGTAACCGGGTCATGCGTGGTCGCCTGGTAGACCTTCGGAACGTGCCGTCTGGGCGATGACTGTGCGTGGATGAACGGCCCGTCGTCCGACATCAGCAACAGGCCGGTGGTGTCATGGTCGAGACGTCCCACCGGTTGCACGTCACGGCGGGCGAATTGTTCCGGCAGGATGGTCAGCACGCCGGGATGGTGGCTGGCCTTTCTGGAACATTCGAAACCGGCCGGCTTGTTCAGCGCGATATAGACATGCTCACGGTACAGCCACGGCTCGCCAAAAACAGTGAACACCAGTCCGGCGGTCTCGATTGGCATGCGGCTGTCGGTGATGACCTGTCCCGAGATGCAGACCTCGCCGTCCGCGACAAGTTCGCCGCACCACTTGCGTGTGCCAAAGCCTTGCGTCTGCAGAATACGATCCAGCGTCATTTTGCCCATTGCCCGACTTTAGCAGAACAGCCATGCGACGATGTAGCGTTTGCGCATCTGTCCGGAAGCAACTGATAAAGGACCTGGTTTCACAATTTCCGTGCTGACGTTAAGATGATCCCATGAGTCACCTGCTCCCCCTTTCTCGCGTCACCAAGCTGGTTGGCATATCCCGCCATGCCTTGCAGGAAATGATACGCAGCGGTGCGCTGGATACCTTCGACGGCATGGTCGATCTGAACGAGTTGCTGCGTGCCTTTCCCGACACCCGGTGGGAGGATGATGCGGAATACCGCCGCGTAACCGAGATCAAGGAAAAAGCCTTCGGCAAACGCGTGTTCGAGCGTGCGCTGCCGGACAAGGAAGTCTTGTCGGCGCGCCTGATCGAGTTGGGCAACGAGTATGCCGCCGCGAAGGCGCTGCTGATGCATTACAGCCAGACGTTGTCGTGGCTGGACGAGAAGATCGATGAGATCGAGGAGGAAGGTCAAAGCAGGGAAACCCGCAACGCTCTGCACAGGCTGCGTGCATTCATCGTGCGCCATTTGGCCGAAATGCCGCCGGATGCGGCTAAAGTGCAGGCAGTCATCGCACAGGAAAGGATACTCAGGATCATGTCGGCTCAAGTCACCATACAGCCCAGCGGCCACGAATTTACCGTCGAGGGCAATGACACGCTACTGGAAGGCGCGCTGCGTGCCGGTGTGTCGCTGAACTACGGTTGCAGCAACGGAAATTGCGGAGAATGCCGCGCCCGGCTGATATCCGGCGAAGTCAAGAAGGTCCATGCCCATGACTATGTGCTGAGCCAGGCCGAGAAGGATGCAGGCGTGATCCTGATGTGCTCATGCGCGGCGGTGAACGACGTGGTGATCGAAGCCGGCGTGGCCGGCGCAAAGGACATTCCGGAACAGCAACTGGAGGCCAGGGTCAAGGCGGTGGAAGTGTTCAATCCGCAGGTGGCCGCGCTGCATCTGCTCGCGCCGCGCAGCCAGCGACTGCATTTTCTTGCCGGACAGTCGATCCGCCTGTCGGCGCAGGACGCAAGCGGCGAATATGCGGTTGCCAGCTGTCCGTGCGAGGAACGGCACATCGAAATCCAGATATCGCGCAAGCCGGACGATGCTTTTGCGGAGCTGCTTTTCGGCGGCCTGAAAGCGCAGGACATTGTCGAGGTAACGGGCCCCTACGGCGAATTCGTGCTGGAAGACGATTCCACCCGCCCGCTGATCTTCGTGGCATTCGGGGTGGGTTTCGCGCCGGTCAAGAGCCTGGTCCAGCACGCGATGTCTCTCGATCTGGCCGAATCGATAGATCTGCACTGGCTGGCTGACGAGGCTGGGCACTACCAGAACAACCTGTGCCGCGCCTGGGCAGATGCGCTGGATAATTTCACCTACATTCCGCACGCTCAGACATCCGACGCCGAAACGGCGCTGGCCGGTATCGTCCGTGATTACCCCGACCTGCAGCGCTTCGACGTTTACGCGGTCGGCAACGCTGCCCAACTCAAGATCGCGAGGGACCTGTTCCTGAAACAGGGCCTGCAGGAACAGTACTGGCGCGAATACGTTTGCTAGGCAGGCTAGCTGTACTCCCCGTTCAGATAAAACCACTTTCCGCCCTCGCGCACGAAACGGCTGACTTCGTGCATGCGTGCGGCCCGGCCGCCGATCCGGTAGCGTGCAACGAATTCAACAGTGGCGCGATCGGCCGATACACAAGTGTGTTTTTTGATTTCGAGCAAGAACCATTTCGTGCTGTCCGCCGCTAGATCAAGCCCGGCGGGACGGCTACTGTCATGCCAGGTGGCGAGCAGGTATGGTTCCAGCCTGAGCGCATAGGCACTGTAGCGCGAGCGCATCAGTGTCAGGGCATCCGGAGCCGGTTCGCCGTGGTGAAAGCGGCCGCAGCAAGTTGCATAATCAGCGCCACCGCATGGGCATGGCAAAGGTTTAGTCATCCCGGCTTCACCCCTGATTGTTCACGATGCCGGACGAAAGTCGCCCTGCAATACCTTCGGCTCGACCTCTATCATGCCGGTATCGCTGGTCACCATGATGTGGCCTTCCTGCAGGGTGCATTGAAGTTGCATGGTGCGGCTGACCAGCGCGGCGAGCGCCAGCGTGGTTTCGTTCGGCAACCTGAGCACGGTCAGGTTGTTCAGGCGTTGCAATTTATCGCGGTTTTCATTCCACCAGATATCGGCGGCGCGCCCGTAACTGACCACCACCACCTGGTTCGATCGTCCGCTGGCTTTGCGGATGACGCGCTCATCGGGCAGGCCAACCTCTATCCAGCGTTCGATCGCACCGGTGAGGTCCTTGTGCCACAGATCGGGTTCGTCGTCGCTGCTGATGCCTTTGCCGAACGCCAGCCCTTCGTCGGCATACAGCGCAAAGGCCAGCAGGCGCACCATCATGCGCTCGTCGGTTTCAGAAGGATGCCGCGCCAGCGTCAGCGCATGATTGGCGTAATAATGAAGCCCCAAGTCGGCAATCTGGAGCGTCACTTTGAACACGGTTGCTTTGATGGCCATATGGGTCGATTCGTCCGGGAACTTTGCCGGCGCGCATTTTAGCCCGAATACCTGATTAAAACCGAAGGTTTGCCCTGCCCGGCCGGATGGCATTACGGCACCGTTCGGACTATAATCCGCACCAAATTTGCAGCTCACCGTTAGAGACACACTAAAGATGCAGCTATTCACCTTTGGTATCAACCACCAAACCGCGCCGCTTGCCGTGCGCGAGCAAGTCGCGTTCAACGAGGACGGGATGGAGAACGCACTGCGCGACCTGGTGGAAAACGGTGCCGCCAAGGAAGCCGCGATCCTGTCCACCTGCAACCGCATGGAGCTGTACTGCAATGCCGCACACCCAGAGCATGCCGTCGACTGGCTGGCCCAGTATCATCACCTGCCACGCAAGGAAATCGAACCCTATCTTTATACCTTGCCGCGTGAAATGGCCGTAAAGCATTCGTTCCGCGTGGCGAGCGGACTGGATTCCATGGTGCTGGGCGAGCCGCAGATCCTCGGCCAGATGAAACAGGCGGTGCGCCAGGCCGAACAGGCCGGCACGCTGGGGTTCCTGCTGCACAAGCTGTTTCAGCGTACTTTTTCGGTGGCAAAGGACGTGCGCACCCAGACCGAGATCGGCGCAAACCTGGTATCCATGGCCGCCGCTGCAGTGCGGCTGTCCGAGCGCATTTTTCCGAGCATCTCCGATCAGCGCGTGTTGTTCATCGGAGCGGGCGAAATGATCGAACTCAACGCGGTGCATTTCGCCGCACGTTCCCCGAAGCACATCACCGTTGCGAACCGCACGCTGGAGCGCGCACAGACACTGTCGCGGCGCTTCAACGGCACTGCAATCACGCTGACCGACCTGCCGGAACAACTGGCGCATCACGACATTATCGTCACCTCCACCGCCAGCCAGCTGCCGATACTCGGCAAGGGCATGGTGGAGAGCGCGCTCAAAGCGCGCAAACACCGTCCGCTATTCATCGTGGATCTGGCCGTGCCGCGCGATGTGGAAACGGAAGTCTCCGAGCTGGATGATGTGTTCCTGTACACCGTCGACGACATCGCCGAAGTCGTCAAGAGCGGCCTGGACGCACGCCAGGGTGCAGTCAGGGAAGCCGAGGTCATCATCGATTCCAGCGTGTCCGATTTCGTGCACTGGATGGAATCGCGCGAAGCGGTTCCGGCAATACGCGCGCTGCGCGACCATGCCGAGCGCAACCGCCGCCATGAACTGGAAAAGGCCCTGCGCCTGCTGGCCAGGGGCGAGAGCCCGGAAAAGGTGCTGGAGACAATGAGCAGCAGTTTGACCAATAAATTCCTGCACGCGCCGACACACGCGCTGAACCAGGTGCAAAGCGACGACCGCGAAGCTTTCCTCGAGGTGATCCACCGCCTTTATCACCTCAATACCGACGAATAATCCCCAGCCGAATGAAGCCCAGTATTACCGCAAAGCTCGCTCAATTGAGCGAGCGCCTGCTTGAAGTCAACCAGCTGCTGAGCACCGAAGAAGCCACCAAAGACATGGAAGCGTTCCGCAAGCTGAACCGGGAACGTGCCGAACTCGAGCCGGTGGTGGATCTTTTTCAGACCTACCAGAACTGCCAAGCTGACATCGAAGCGGCGCAGGAAATGGCTGGCGACCCCGAAATGCGCGAATTTGCCGAAGCCGAGATCAGGCAGGGTGAAGCAGCATTGGCACAGCTGGAAAGCGAATTGCAGAAGCAGCTGTTGCCCAAGGACCCCAACGACGAGCGCAGTGTGTTCCTGGAGATTCGCGCCGGAACCGGCGGAGACGAAGCGGCTTTGTTTGCAGGAGATCTGTTCCGCATGTATACACGATTCGCCGAGCGCAAGCGCTGGCAGGTGGAAGTGATTTCGGAAAGCCCAGGCGAGATGGGCGGCTACAAGGAGATCATCGCGCGCATCGTCGGACAGGGCGCATATTCGGTTCTGAAATTCGAATCCGGCGCGCATCGGGTACAGCGCGTGCCGACCACCGAGACGCAGGGTCGCGTGCATACTTCGGCGTGCACCGTCGCAGTGATGCCTGAAGTTGACGATGTCGACGATGTGGTGCTCAATCCCGCCGACCTGCGCATCGACACGTTCCGCGCCTCCGGTGCGGGCGGCCAGCACATCAACAAAACCGATTCGGCGGTGCGCCTCACCCACCTGCCGACCGGGGTAGTGGTTGAATGCCAGGACGGCCGCTCGCAACACCAGAACAAGGCACAGGCGATGCGCGTGCTCGCGGCGCGCATCAAGGACGCGCAGGTTCAGGAGCAAAACGCCAAGACGGCCGCGACACGCAAAAGCCTGGTAGGCAGCGGCGACCGTTCCGAGCGCATACGCACCTACAATTTTCCGCAGGGCCGCGTCACCGACCATCGCATCAATCTCACGCTGTACAAGATGGATGCGATCATGGACGGCGACATTGGCGAACTGACCGGCGCGCTGATGGCCGAGCATCAGGCCGAACAGCTTGCCGCGATGTCGGAAGACGCCCTTGGTTAATATCCGGGCCATTCTGCAACACGTCTCGTCGACTTCTGCATAATTTTTATGAGTTCGTCCATACAGGACATACTGCGCAACCACGGCAAGCAGCTGGAAACCGCACTGGGCCTCGAAGCTGTCAGTGCGCGCATCGAGGTGCAATCCCTGCTGCAATTCGTGCTGCATGCAAATCGCGCCTGGCTGCTCAGCCACCCCGAACAGTTGCTCGACCCGGATCAGCACGATCGATATATCGCGCTTTTCGAACGGCGCCTGCGCGGCGAACCGGTCGCGTATCTGCTCGGTGAACGCGAATTCTACGAACTGAATTTCACGGTGTCCCCCGCCACGCTGATCCCGCGTCCCGAAACGGAATTGCTGGTCGAACTGGCGCTACAGCGCATTCCCCGGCATGGTCCTTGCCGTGTACTGGACCTGGGAACTGGCAGCGGCGCAATCGCGTTGAGCATCGCCCATGCGCGTCCCGGCGCTGAAGTTGTCGCGGTGGATGCCTCGGCCGCCGCGCTTGAAGTCGCACAAAGCAACGCTCACCGGCTCGAAGCCGGCAATGCACGCATGCTGCAAAGCGACTGGTTCGGCGCGCTGCAGGAGGAATGGTTCGATATCATCATTTCCAACCCGCCCTACATCGCTGCAGGCGATACGCATCTCGCACAGGGCGATGTGCGCTTCGAACCCCGCGAAGCGCTGGCCTCCGGCATGGACGGACTGGACGACATCCGCCGTATCTGCGCGCAAGCCGGAGAGCATCTGCGCAAAAATGGCTGGCTGATGCTGGAGCACGGGCATGACCAGGCAGCTCAGGTTCGCGCACTGCTGCAACAATCCGGGTTTGAACGGATATTTTCCGCTCGCGATCTGGCGGGCATCGAACGGGTGAGCGGCGGAATCAGGCCGCAATAAAAACGGCAGGTTGAACCTGCCGTTTTTTCTGACACTGCTTCCGTATTACCTGGGTTTGGCGCAGTTTTCCTGCATCTGCTCACTCATGTTCAGCAGGAATTGCAGCGAGTTCACCGTTTTTTCGTCCGTCATGATGTGCCACAGGCTGCCGATTCCGCCCTTGGCCGGCTGTGCCTTGCTGCTTTTCGCCGCGTTCTCCAGACAACTCAGCATGCCGCTCACCATTTCGAGGCGCTCCAGCAACTGCGGCAGACTGGTGGCGATGCGCTCCAGCGCACCGGTGGATTCAAGGCGTTCCATCACCTCGACAAGTCGCCAGAAGCCGCTGCGGTTGAGGCGATCGAGCAGGGACATTCCCTCGCCCAGCGTTTCGGCCATGCGTCCGATCATTTCGTCGGTGAGCGCGTCCTGCGCGGCATGATAAACGCGGGCCAGTTGCGACAGACGCTCGAGGTCGCCGTTGTTGACCATCTCGGCGATTGCCGGGATCGCCTTGCCCAAACCGGCGCGCCCCGCCTTGTCCACCAGGTCAAGCGCTTCAGCTGCTGAACCGGCAAGACGCCCGACCATTTCATCAGTCAATGAATCCCGGCCTGCGGCGATCACGCGCTCAAGTTCGAAACTCATGACGGCCTTTTCATCCTTGGTCTCTGTATTCATCTCACACCTCCACGGTTACAGGAGTCCGCGAGCGGATATCCAGTAGAGCTTGTTGTAGGCCATCTTGAACCAGTGGACCGCCTTGGTCGGCGCCTTTGGATCGGGCGGATTCTTGTAGTCGAACATCGCATAGCTCGCCCTGTCCTTGCCGGCCTCGATGAAGCAGAACACCTTGCCGTCGTATTCCTTGACCGGCATTCCGATCTTGACCATTGCGGCCAGATTCTCGCCCAGCGTGTCGGCTTCGAAGTGCGCGGTCGAACCTGCCTTGCTGATCGGGATGTTGGTAGTGTCGCCGAGCACGAATACGTTGTCGCGTCCTTCCATGTTCAGCTTGGTCTTGTTGGTCGGGATCCAGCCGCTCTGGCCCAGGCCATTCTTCTCGAGCACTTCCATGCCCTTGTGGGCGGGGATGGTGATCAGAAGGTCGTAATTGATTTCGTTTCCTTCCTCGCTCTTCAGCACCTTTTTCTTGGCGTCCACTTCCTTGATGTTGAAGAAGGTCTCGTACTTGATGCCCAGCTTGTCCATTTCCGGTGCGGCCCATTTCGCGACGTTCTCCAGACTGTGCACGCGTCCGATCGGATAGGTGTACTGCAGCTCCACCTTGTCGGACATGCCGCGATCCTTGAAGTAATCGTGCAGCATGAAGGTGATTTCCAGCGGAGCCATCGGGCACTTGTGCGGCACGCCGACGGTGATCACTACTTTGCCGCCCTCGAACGATTGCAGGCGCTTGAACATCTTCAGCGCGCTATCCTCGGTGTAGAAAGTCTCCGCGCCCTCCACCATGCCGGGGATGCCTTCGGGGAACATCCTCGAACCGGTCGCGATCGCCATGTAGTCGTAATCGAAAGTCTTGCCGCTCTTGGTCTTGACCTGGTTGTTGTCGAGCTTGAATTCCTCGACCGGATCGACATGGAATTCGATGCCCGGCTCGAGCAGGCTGGCCTGGTCGCGGTACAGTTCATCGGGTGTGATCTTGCCGACTGCAAGATAAAGCAGGCCGGGCTGGTACATATGTTTCTCTGAGGCCGACAGCATCGTGATGCGAACCTTGCCGGACTTGAGTTCGCTGGTTAATCGCCTGGCCAGATTGTTTGCCAGTATCGTGCCGCCCATGCCGCCGCCAACTATCAGTATTTTTTTCATATTACCCCCGGTCAGTTATTGTTTCGTTAATAACTTACTTCTTCTTGCGCAACGTGATATGCCACACTCCTTCGGATTCGGTCGTTGATATGTATTCGTGGCCGACCTTGTTAAGCCACTCCGGAATGTCGTTGGCCGAGCCTTTGTCGGTCGACAACACCTCCAGTTCATCGCCGACCTGTGCCGATTTCAGCGCCACGATCAGCTCCATCAACGGGCCGGGGCAGAAGCTGCCGCGCCCATCAACAATTATTTTCTCTGCCATGTCGATATTCTCCTCGTATCAGAAAGTCCAGACCTGGGCGTCCTGTGCGTCGTGAAGGAACTTGGTCAGGCCGGTCGCACTCTGCAGATAGCCCTCCAGACTTTCCTGCTCCACTCCGAGCACGTCCATCGCCATCGAACATGGATATATTTTGGCATCGCCGAGTTCCGCCGACTGTTCGAACAGCGTCTTGAATTCAGGCACTTTTTTGGTTGCCATCAACTTGCCCATCTTGCCTTCATGCGGCGCTTGCGAGGTATTGCCTTTGACAAAATACGGCAATGCATTCATCGACAGAAAAACCATCACTTCCTGCCCGCTGACCGCGCCGACCGAAGCCACCATTGCGGCCATCTGCAATCGTTCCAGCGAACCCGACACGACCACAACACAAATTTTACTGGCTGACATCGTCATACTCCGAAAATTGTTGGATTCAGTTGCCATAGCAACCCGGTACAGAAGAGCAATGTATACCTCTGCAGTCAATATTTCAACGTAGCAAATTACACATGTATTATAGGCGCGAATTCCACGGCCGGATTCCATCCGTCAGTACATACAAATGTAACATTGTGTTTCTATATTGATAGCTGGATAATCTGCTTACTACAGCATGGGAATTCAAATGAACGAAATCCTGCAATATCTGAAAGCAAATGGCGAGAAACTTGACGCAGAAATCGCAGCCGCTGTCGGCCTGTCTCTAGCAAAGGTCCATGCTTACCTGGCCGAACTTTTCGCCAAGGGTGAAATCGTCGCATGCCACTCGATACGGTTTCAGGGCGGCCGCGAAATAGCCGGGATACTTTGCCGGGTATCCGGGTCCACACCGCAAGTATCACCGGGCAGAAAAGCAAAACCGCTTTAATCTCCAAGGTCGCACACTCACACATTCAGAGTGTGGGCTAGTCACTTGGCCACATAGCCAATTCTTGACTTTCTTACTCGGGTATGTATACTGACTCCGCGTTTGCGGGCAGGTCAACCACTAGCGCAGTCATCTTCAAGTTCATTTAACACTCTACGAATTACAAAGGAGGTTAATGCCATGAACTCACATCTGTTTGAAAATTTCAGCATCGAAAAGAGCGTCGATTTCATACATAGCATTGAACTATTTGTCGGATTAATCGCCGCCGCCTGTTTGGTTGGTTTAGCCTGTATTGCGGTAGCTTAACTGGCAATATATTTGCACCTATTGGAGCAATTTGACATGGTGTGCCGCAATTCTGAAAGACCACACTTCAATTCAGTTAAGAGCGTCATGTTGTGGTATCAATGGCCTCCTGAAAATGGAGGCCCTATCGACTCTTCCGTGATATTTCCCTGGTGCCAATGCCCGCGTCAACATCCCAAGACTGACTAAATTGGTATCCCATATTGAGAAACGAGACGCCGCTTTAATGCGGCGTCCTTATTACATCAAGCGAATTGATGGCCTGTTGTCGCTTGGCAGATCTTTCACGAAACTCCGCTTTTAAGTGCGCTGATCTAACATCCGGTGTTGAAATACAAAAAGGCCTACTTCCCTTAAGAAATAAGCCCTTTTTGATTTGGTGCGCCCGACAGGAGTCGAACCTGTGACCCTTGGCTTCGGAAACCAATACTCTATCCAGCTGAGCTACGGGCGCATAAAAGATGTCGAAGGCGCGCATTCTACCTCAGAATACTCGTTTAGCGATTCAGCGCGCCTCGTCAGGCCAATGGACGGTGGACAATCAGCAGAAGGGCCGGCAAATACAATATTTAGATACTTGCAGTCGGGCTGACATTTTTGCAGGCTTCTTTTGACGGCTATTCCCTAACCTGACAAGGGACTTGAGCATTTACGCTGCACTGCCGGACAGTATGCACTTCCTCCCGGAAGGCTTCGTAAAGCCGGAAGATCGGTTACTGCTGGCGCGTTGCCTGAATCTGCCGGGACGGATCGGAGAAAACACAATGATAGCGCACAGGACCTACAGCTCACTGGAGCGGGTCATTTCGTTCCAACGCGCCAAAACTAATGTATTATCGCTTTCCCGATAATTATCGGGATTACCATTCCATGATAGAGTTTTATTTCTTCTATTCGCTACAAATACACTAAACAATAAAACTACAAGGAGAGTGTCATGTCAAAAAGCAAGTCAAATTCCTATAACAATGATCGCCGCAACTTTCTGCGCACCGGCCTGACCGTCGCAGGCGCGCTGGCTCTGCCAACAGGGTTCGCAAGCCGGGCCTTCGCAGCAAATCGTCCTCCGATTGGCACCTGGCCGGCCGGTTCGTCCGGTCATGAGGTGTTCATCGGCATTACAGTACCGCGCACTGGCGGTTATGCACTGCAGGGCGAGGACGAACTGAAGGGCTATATGCTCGCTGTCGAGCATATCAATGAAGGCCATCCGCTGATCAGGAAGATTTCTCCCAAGACCAAAAAAGGCGTGCTCGGCAAAAAAGTGGTCTACGGCGTTGCCGACTCCGCTGCCAAGCCGAACGAAGCGGTTCAGGCGCAGCAGCGCTTCATCAGCGAGAACAAGGCCGTGCTGATGACAGGCGCGACCTCCAGTGCGGTTGCAGTGGCGCTCAACAAGCTCGCACAACGCGAGAAGGTGCTGTACGTTTCCGGCATCTCCGGTTCCAACGACACCACCGGCAAGGATTGCGTGCGCTATGGTTTCCGCCAGTGCTTCTACGGCCAGACTGCGGCTGCCGCGCTTGGCCCGGTTCTGGTAAAGACCTTTGGCAAGAACAAGAAGGTCGCCTTCATGACACCTGACTATACCTACGGGCACACCGTCACGAAATCGTTCCAGGACTATCTCGCCCAGTACGGATGGACGACGGTAACCGACCAGGTTTCCCCGCTCGGTTCCCCTGACTTCTCCTCGTATCTGCTGAACGTTGCCAATTCCGGCGCGGACGTGCTGATCAACGTGAACTGGGGCCACGACGCGGTATTGTCCATCCAGCAGGCCAAGCAGTTCGGCATTCTCGACAAGATGAAGCTGGTGGTACCGTACCAGGTGCCGTTCCTGGCCCGCGAAGTCGGCGGTGGTCTGCTGTCCGGCGTGTATGCCGCAACCGATTTCTGGTGGACACTGGCAGAGGACAAGAAGTACCCGCTCGCCAAAATGTTCGTTGATGCCTTCGACAAGAAATACGGTTACAAGCCGCAATGGGGCGCCGAAAATGCCTATATGGAATTCGCGCTGTGGGCTGAAGCCGTCGAGAACGCCGGCACCTTCTACCCGCCGGACGTAATCAAGTCCTACGAAGCAGGCCGCAAGATCAATTCGCTTGTAGGTGAGGTGTCATGGCGTCCGCAAGATCACCAGCTGATCCGCCCGGTATTTATCGTCAAGGGCAAGGCACCTTCTGCAATGCGCAACAAGGAAGATTACTGGGATGTAATTGAAACCGTCCCGGGCCTTCCGCTGATGCAGAAGCCTGATGAGTTCGGTTGCAATCTCGGCTCTTACACCTGAGTCTTAACAACGTAGACAGGCAATACAGGCGGCATTAGCCGCCTGTATTGCCAAGTGTGCGGCTGTTCGGGCAACATTCCCGGGCCCGCGGAACCACATAATAAATATCATGCTTAACTGGACGAATTTCCTCTCGCAATTATTCAACGGCCTGGTGCTGGGTGCGCTGCTTGCGCTGATCAGTTCCGGCCTCACGATTATCTACGGCACGCTGGGTGTGCTGAACCTCGCGCATGGCGCGATGTTCATGCTCGGCGGCTATGCCGGCTATGTCGCATTTCAGGCGACCGGCTCATTCCTCGTCGCGGTAATCGCGGCGACTCTGTTCATGCTGGTGTTTGGCGTACTCCTGGAGCGGTTGATCATCCGCTATTTCTACGACCGCCCGGACGAGGACCAGCTTCTGGTCACATTCGGACTTTCCATCTGCATCGTCGAAACCATCCGCTACTTTTTCTCGAGCATGACCAAGATGGTGCCGCCGCCATCCATTTTTTCCGGCATCACCTCGTTCGGTGGCGTGATGTTTCCGACATATCGCCTGGCCCTGATCGGCATCGTGGCGGTCGGGCTGCTTGCGTTGTACCTGATCCTGTACCGGACCCGTCTAGGTCTGATCGTACGCGCGGGAATCGAAGATGCCGTGATGGTCGATTCCCTTGGCATTAATGTGTACCGGGTATTCATGGTGGTGTTCGGTATCGGCGCGATGGCGGCAGGCTTTGCCGGGATCGTGAACGCACCCGTGGTTTCTCTGACACCCGGCATGGGCGAGACGATTCTGGTACAAACTTTCGTAGTCGTGGTCATTGGCGGCGTGGGTTCATTCCCCGGTGCGGTACTCGGTGGCCTGATTGCCGGGGAAATCATCAGCATCACATCGATGATCAACCCCGCCTACTCATACATCATGCTGTTCGCCGCCATGACGCTGGTGCTGGTACTGAGACCGCGTGGCCTCTTTGGCAAGAAGGGGCGCGAATGAAGACAGGTAACATATTCATGAAAAGACGTTATTTAATTGAAATGCTGACGGCGATCTGTCTGATTGCCGTTCCTTTCGTTCTTCCTCATATCGATGCAGCCCCCAACACCGTCAACCGCATTCTGGTCTGGGGCCTCTTCGGCATCGGCTTCGACATCCTGTTTGGCTATACCGGTCTGCTTTCATTCGGCCAGTCTGCTTTTTATGGTACCGGCGGATTCGTTGCCGCCTACCTGCTGACCCAGGCGGGCTTTCCGTATGTCATACTGGCCTTGATCATCGGCATGGTCACCGCTGCCTTCGTTGGCTACCTGATCGGGTTGCTCGCGCTGCGCAGCACCGGCATCTACTTTGCGATGATCACGGTTGCAATCGCGGAGATATTCTTCTTTGTCGAGTTTAATCCGCTCGCGGCGTGGACTGGCGGCGAAAACGGTTTGCCCGGTGTGCCGACCCCGACCATCTACCTTGGTTTCACCACCATCCATTTCACCGGCGGCTGGTCGCTCTATCCATTTCTTGCGTTCATCTACTTCATCGGCATTGTGCTTGCGCTGCGCATCGTTCGATCCCCGGTCGGCGCCATCCTCACCGCGATCCGCGAAAATCCGCTACGTGCTGCCGCAGTAGGCCATAACGTCCAGGGCTACAAACTGACCGCTTTTGTCATCGCCGCCGCCTATGCCGGAATCGCCGGCGGCCTGCTTGGCGTGATGCAGGCCTTCATGCCTCCGGATGCCTTCATGTTCGACACCTCGGGTCAGCTGGTGATGCAGACCGCCATCGGCGGCCGCGCCACGCTGTTCGGCCCGCTGGTCGGTGCAGGCGTCTGGCTGTTTTTGCAGGACTTCCTGCAATCAACCCTGGGACTAGGCGCGACCTGGAAACTGGTGCTGGGCGTGGTATTCGTGCTGCTGGTTGCTTTCCTGCGCGACGGCATCATAGGCGGCATCAGGGATCTGTACGGATTCGTCTGGAGCAGATTTTCCTCACCGGCCAAAACCAGTGAAGCTGTTGCCGAAAATCCTGCGGCCACAAACCACGAAGCCATCCCGATGCGTCCGCATCACATTGTGCCCACTGACTTTGCCGGCCCGATTCTGCAGGTTACCGGCCTGACAAAACATTACGGCGGCGTGCTCGCCAACACCGATATCGATTTCTCTGTGAACCAGGGTGAACTGCGCGGCATCATCGGCCCGAACGGCGCCGGCAAATCGACTTTCTTCAAGATGCTGACCTGCGAAGTGCAACCCTCTTCGGGCAAGATCATGTTTGAGGGTCGCGACATCACCGGCCTTGGCGTCACCGACGTGTGCCAGCTCGGATTGACCAAGAGCTACCAGGTCAATCAGCTATTCAACAGCCTGACGGTGCGCCAGAATCTGATCATCTCCGCACTGGCCGAACTGCGCGGCAAGTTCAGGCTCGACATGCTTTCCAGCCTGTCGAAAGTCCCCGGAATGGACGAGCATGTCGAACATACGCTCGAGCTGGTGAATCTGACCGGTCGCGCCGACACACCGGTATCCGAGCTCGCGTATGGCGAAAAACGCCGCCTGGAAGTCGGCCTCGCACTGGCATCGTCTCCTTCCCTGCTTTTGCTGGATGAACCGCTCGCGGGCATGAGTCCGCAGGAGCGCGTCGAAACAGTCAAACTGCTCAAGTCGATCAGCCGCGGCCGCACCATGATCATTATCGATCACGACATGGATGCGCTATTCGAACTGGCCGAGCGTATTACCGTTCTGCAGGAAGGCCGTGTGCTGGTCGAAGGCACCCCGGATGAAATCAAGGGCAACGCGAAGGTGCAGGAAGCCTACCTTGGCGGCGTGCCTGAGGAGTCCAAACTATGAGCCTGCTGGAAGTCAATGGCCTGAACAGCTACTACGGGGATTCCCACATCCTGTTCGATGTTTCGTTGCGTGTGGAAAAAAACGAGGTGGTTGCGCTGCTCGGACGCAACGGAGCCGGCAAGAGCACCACCCTGAAAAGCCTGATGGGCGTGGTCACGCCCCGCACCGGCTCGGTAAAACTTGACGGCGTCGAGCTGGTCGGCAAGAAGAGCCACGTCATCGCGCTGGCCGGCATGCAGCTGGTGCACGAGGATCGGCGCATTTTCGGCAGCCTCAATGTCGAGGAAAACCTTGAACTTGCGGCGCTGACCGCACCGAACAAATGGCCGCTGGACCGCATCTATGAAATGTTCCCGCGGCTGAAACAGCGCCGCGGCAGCAGTGGCACCGACCTGTCCGGCGGGGAGCAGCAGATGCTGGCGATCGCCCGTGCGCTGATCCGCGACCCGAAAATTATTCTGCTGGACGAGCCGTTCGAGGGTCTGGCACCAGTGATCGTGCGCGACCTGATGGTCGCCTGCCGCGAACTTGCCGCGGCCGGCCAGACCATCGTGCTGGTGGAGCAAAATCTTGCGGCAACGCTGGCCCTGGCGCAGCGTGTCTATATCATCAACAATGGCCATATCGTGCATGAAGGCCCGGCCCAGGAAATCAAGGCCCAGCCTGAGGTATTGCAACGTTACCTCGCGGTGTAATTTCCGCCCGCGCCCGGTGCAACCATGCTGCCGGCCAGCACGATTATCAACACGTTCTTCCGCGCGGTGTGGTTTATCATGACCACTCCGCATTCCGGAACTCCGCCATGAAATTCACCAATCCTGATCCCGACACAATCCGGCAGTTGCTGAAACGGGTGCACAGCATCGCGGTGGTCGGCCTGTCGCCCAACCCGGCACGCCCCAGTTTCCGGGTCGCAAAGGGATTGCAGGAATACGGCTATCGCATCGTCCCGGTTCGCCCGCTGGTTAGCGAAGTTCTGGGAGAAAAGGCGTACCCCGATCTGGAAAGCCTGCCCGAATTGCCTGACATCGTCGATGTATTCCGCGCCCCCGAACATGTGCCCGCGATCGTGGAAAGCTGCATCAGGCTCGACATCAAAAACCTCTGGCTGCAGGATGGCGTGATCCATGAAGACGCCGCACTGCGCGCTGTGCAGGCCGGCATCACCGTGGTGATGGACCGGTGCATCTGGCGCGATCTTTTGCGGCCGGCCGGACAACCTTCATGAGCAGGCTACGGTGCGCCTGGGCCGGCGACGATGCACTTTACCGGCAATACCACGATACGGAATGGGGGGTGCCACTGCACGATGACCGCGCACTGTTCGAGTTTCTGATCCTGGAAGGCGCCCAGGCAGGGCTGAGCTGGATCACCATCCTGCGCAAGCGCGAAAATTACCGCGCCGCTTTCGATAATTTCGACGCAACGCGCATTGCCGCTTATGGCGCAAATAAAATAGAATCGCTGCTGAAGGATGCGGGTATCGTGCGCAATCGCCTGAAGGTAGCTGCCGCGGTGACCAACGCACGGAAGTTTCTGGAAGTGCAGCAGGAGTTCGGCAGCTTCGATTCCTTTATCTGGGACTTTGTAGACGGCACTCCGAAGCAGAACCGTTGGGGCAGCCATGCCGAAATACCGGCCAGCACGCCCGAGTCAGATGCAATGAGCAAGGAACTGAAGCGGCGTGGCTTCAAGTTTGTCGGAAGCACCATCTGCTACGCGCTGATGCAGGCCACCGGCATGGTCAACGACCACACCACGGATTGTTTCAGGTACGGGGAATTGAATCGATGAGCATCAAATTCACAAAAATGCATGGCGCCGGCAACGATTTCGTGATGATCGACGGCGTGCGCCAGGATATCCAGCTCACTCCGGAACAATTGCGTCTGCTCGCCGACCGGCATTTCGGCGTGGGCTGCGACCAGATCCTGATCGTCGAGAAGGCACAGAACAAGGATGCCGATTTCCGCTACCGCATCTTCAATTCGGACGGCGGCGAGGTGGAACAGTGCGGCAACGGCGCGCGCTGCTTCATGCGCTTCGTGCACGACCAGAAACTCACCAGCAAGCGGGAAATCCTGGTTGAAACACGAGGAGGCCTGATCAGCCCGCGCATCGAGCAGGACGGTCGCATCACCGTCAACATGGGGCCGCCGGTATTCGATCCCGTGCTGGTGCCATTCGACGGCGGCAGCGGCGCAGTCAGCGAAGCGCTGGAAGTCGCCGGCAACACGCTGGAGATCAGCGTGCTGTCTATGGGAAATCCCCATGCGGTCCAGCTCGTTGCAGATGTCGAGCAAGCACCGGTGGAAAAGCTGGGCACGCTTATCGAACATCATCCGCGCTTCCCCAGGCACGTCAATGCCGGATTCATGCAGGTCATGGACCGTCATTCGCTGCGACTGCGCGTATACGAGCGCGGCGCGGGCGAAACTCTGTCGTGCGGAACCGGCGCATGCGCGGCCGCGGTGGCAGGCATACGGCGAAAGCTGCTGGACAGCCCGGTGAACGTGGCGACGCGCGGCGGCGTACTGACCGTGACCTGGGATGGTGATGCACAGCCGGTGCTGATGACCGGCCCGGCGATCAGTGTATTCTCGGGTGAAATCAATTTATAGGGTGGAATCAATGAAAGCAGAAGAAGTCGCGCAATATTTGCAGAACAACCCGCAGTTCTTCGAGGAACATGTCGAAACGCTGGCGCAGATAAATCTCCCCCACCCGCACGGCGGGCGCACAATTTCGCTGGGCGAGCGGCAACTGCTCGCTCTGCGCGAGAAAAACAAGGAGCTTGAAAAAAAGCTGAGCGAAATGATCGCGTTTGCGCAGGACAACGAGGCCCTGCAGAACAAGGTGCATGAATTCATTGTTGCGCTGTTCGCCGCCCGCGACCTGGAAACGCTGCTGGAAATGATCCCGCATCTGTTGCGCGATATCTTTGCCATTCCTCATGCAGTTCTGCATCTATGGCAGAGCGAACCACCCAGCGCGGAAGTACTTGCATTCGCCGATGCGCAGCAGCAACCCGTCTGCCTGCATCATCCCGCCCACGATACCGCCGCATGGTTCGGAGAGCATGCGCCCCAATTGCATTCGTACGCCTATCTGCCGCTGCGTGCCGGCATCGAGACGGTCGGCCTGCTGGTGCTGGCGAGCGAAGACAAGCAGCGCTTCTATCCGGAAATGGGCACCGTGTTCCTGCAGCGCATAGCCGAAGCGGCCGCCAGCGCGCTGCATCCCTTCATCGAGCATTGACAGGCTATCGCAGCGCAGCTGTCATGCCGGATACCCTGCCGCCGAACCAGCAATACCTGAACGGCTACCTCGCATGGCTGCGCAACGAGAAACAGTACTCCGAGCTTACCGCGGAGAACTACGGGCGCGACCTACGGCATCTGTTCGAACTGGCCGAGGGCACCCCGCTGGCCGATCTCAGAATCCACCAGATACGGCGCTACATTGCCCAATTGCATAGCCAGGGGCTGGGCGGAAGGTCGCTGGCACGACTGCTGTCGGCTTGGCGCGGTTTTTTCAACTATCTGATGCGCGACCACGGTCTGGCCGACAACCCCTGCACCGGACTGCGCGCCCCCAAGTCGCCGAAAACACTGCCGCAAGCCTTGTCCCCCGACGAGGCGACGCGCATGGTCGACCTGCCTGCCGATACCACCGCAGCAATACGCGACAAGGCGATGTTCGAATTGTTCTATTCTTCCGGTTTGCGTCTGGCTGAACTGGTCGGCCTTGACCTGGAACCGATGCGGGCCGACATTGCTTCGGGCGAAGTTCGCGTGACCGGCAAGGGCAGCAAGACGCGTATCGTTCCGCTGGGAGGGTACGCCATCGCCGCATTGAAGGCATGGCTGATAGTACGCAACCAGCTGGCCAAGGCCGACGAGCCCGCACTGTTCGTCGGGCAACGGGGGGCGCGCATCTCCCCGCGCGTGGTGCAGCTGCGCATGAAGCAATGGGGAATCACGCAGGGCGTCACCGGCAACGTTCATCCGCACCTGCTTCGCCATTCGTTTGCCACACACGTGTTGCAGTCATCCGGCGACCTGCGCGCGGTGCAGGAGATGCTTGGCCATGCCAGCATCTCGACCACCCAGGTCTATACCCATCTCGATTTCCAGTATCTCAGCAAGATATACGATGCCGCCCATCCGCGCGCGAAGAAGAAATCCGGAAAATAGCACTGACCGGGCAAAAACTGTCTTCCGCAAGCAAGACAGGGATGTGATCAACCGCCTCTGCTGCTCAGGCAGCTTGCTGTACGCGCAAAGCTGCTTTTATTCATGTGCGCTCACCATTTGCAACTTCTGCGTAAACGGCCGGCCAATTACGGCAAATTCACCATCGGCTTGAATCCCAGCTTGGCTTCCATTCTGTCCGCGCTGCTGCGCGCTTCGCTCTGGCTCGCATATGGCCCGATATGTACGCGGACCAGTCCGTCCCTGGTGGACAGCTTCAGTTGCTTGCCAATGTCGCCGAGCTCGCTGCGCACCTTTGCCAGATACGCTTCCGCGGCATCCTGGGTCTTGAATGCGCCGAGCTGCAGGTAAACCGCGCTGTCGCTGCTGGCCAATGGCGCAATAGCCGGACTGGTTGCCGCAGGCGCGGATGCCGGAATGTCTGCAGCGGAAACCGCGGCAGCCGGCGCAGCAGCGACAGCCGAAGCCGCTGCCGGGGCTGGGGGAACAAGAGCCAGATTTATAGGATGGCTTTCCAGGGGCTGGCTTTGCACGGTGCTGGCGGGAATGCTGTTCACCGTGACGTTCGGATCAATGCTGTCTACTTCGACTTCCGCGCTGCCGTCACCAATAATTCCAAGTTTGTATGCTGCAGTATAGGAAAGATCGATGATGCGATCTTTCATGAACGGCCCCCGGTCATTGATGCGCACGATCACCGATTTGTGATTGGCTAGATTCGTCACTCGCGCGTAGCTGGGCAGCGGCAATGTAGGATGCGCCGCGGTCATCGCGTACATGTCATAGATCTCGCCGCTGGAGGTGCGGCTGCCGTTGAATTTCTTGCCGTACCATGAGGCGATGCCCTGCTCCCTGAAATTGCCGACCACGGTCATCGGCGTATAGGTCTTTCCCAGCGCGATATACGGCCTGTTCGCATAGCGGTTCAGCGGTTCTACCTTCGGCACCGCATCGGGTATCGAATCGAGATTGGCCGGAACATCCTTGCCCGGGCCGTCACCGGCCAGGTAGCCGCCGGCACCTGTCGAACCCGAAGATCCATTTCGCTGCGGAAACGTTCCGCAGGCAGCGAGGGATAGCGATATTGCAATCAATAGCGCGGCTTTTATATTCATTCAATCTCCTTTTTTGCCTGCCGCCCTGCCAACCGCAACCTGCGGCCTGTGCCGTGAATTGCGGTATCGCAGGAATGCTGGCTGTTTTATCAGGATTTAACCAGTTTTTTGTGCGTTTCGATACTCATCAGCATACCAAAACCGAGCAGCAGGGTCAGCATCGAAGTGCCGCCATAGCTGATCAGCGGCAATGGCACCCCCACCACCGGCAGAATGCCGCTGACCATGGCCATGTTGACGAATGCATAGGTCGCAAAAGTCAGTGTGATGGAGCCTGCCATCAGACGCGTGAAATAAGTCGATGCTTGCGAGGTAATGATGAACCCGCGCCAGATCACGAATGCGTATAGCGACAGCAGGATCATGTTTCCGATCAAACCAAACTCTTCGGAATAGACCGCAAAGATGAAATCCGTGGTGCGTTCCGGCAGGAAATCGAGATGTGTCTGCGTGCCGTTCAAATAGCCCTTGCCGAGGATGCCGCCGGAACCCACCGCGATGCTGGCCTGGATCGTGTGGTAACCGTTGCCGAGCGCGTCCTGCGAAGGATCGAACAGCATCATGATGCGATGGCGCTGATACTCGTGCAACATCGACCACATCACCGGCGCGCTCGCGATCCCGGCGATGAGCAGGACGCCCATAACGCGCCAGCTCAGTCCCGCCAGGAACAGCACGTAAAACCCGCTTGCAAATATCAGCAGCGATGTGCCCAGATCCGGCTGGCGCGCGATCAGCATTATCGGCAATAGCAGCAGCAGCGCGGCGATGAAGTAATTCTTCAACGTAAGCGTGGCCTCATGCCTCTCGAAATACCACGCCATCATCATCGGCACGCCGATCTTCATCAATTCGGACGGCTGGATGGTCATCACGCCGAGGTTCAGCCAGCGCCGGGCGCCGTGACTGATCTCGCCGAACAGCGCGACGCATATCAGTAATATCATTCCGAACACGTAAATCGGCACCGCGGTGCGCATCAGATAATGCAACGGCAACTTTGCAACGAACCACATGCAGGCCAACGCAACCACTATGTTGCGCATCTGTCCCAGTGGACGATCCCAGCTTGCATTATCGGCACTGTACAGCACCAGCAGGCTGGTCAAAAGCAGCATGGTGATACCGAGCAGCAGCTGCCGGTCGATATGCGCGAATAGCCGCTGCCAGAGTTGTCGTTTATTCATGATCGCCTTCCTCTTTCACGCCTGTTGGAGCCAACGATTTCGGTTCTTGCGCGTCTGCCGGAGCCAGCGGCTTGGGCAATGGCTTGACTGCTGAAGCAGCCGGCTTCGGAACTTTCGTAACGGCCGGAGCCTGGGGTTTCGGTTTTTTCGCGTCCACTGGAGCAGTCGGCTTGGGCAATGGCCTGACTGCTGAAGCAGCCTGCTTCGGAGCTTTCGCAACTGCCGGAGCCTGGGGTTTCGGTTCTTTCAAGTCAGTTGGAGTAGTCGGCGGCAATGGCTTGACTGCTGAAGCGGCCGGCTTAGGAACTTTCGCAACTGCCGGAGCCTGGGGTTTCGGTTCTTTCACGTCTGCTGGAACAAAATGCCTGGGCTCTTTGCCGAGCAAATAGTAATCAAACGCCTTGCGCGCGATCGGTGCTGCCGTATCACCGCCATGGCCGCCGTTCTCGACCAGCACCGCCAGCGCAATCCGGGGCTTGTCGGCAGGTGCATAAGCGATATACCAGGCGTGGTCACGATTCCGTTCGCTGACATCCTTGGCAACATACTTTTCCCCCTGCTTCATGGCAATCACCTGTGCGGTGCCGGTCTTCGCGGCAATTTGGTAGGGAGTGCCCAGATTTGCATATACCGCCGTGCCGCCTGGATGCGTGACGGCGATCATTGCGCGCCTGACCAGATCCAGCGCCTTGGGGTCAATGTTCAAATCGTACAGCGGGCCCTTGCCGATAGCGCGATTCTCGCTGCTGATCGGGCTTTTCACTTCCTTGACCAGATGGGGCTGGTATGCCACGCCGTCGTTCGCCAGGGTCGCGGTGGCGAATGCCATCTGCATCGGGGTGAACAGGCTGTAGCCCTGGCCGATGCCGACCGATACGGTGTCTCCCGGATACCAGATCTGGTTGTAGCGTTTCATTTTCCATTCGCGCGAGGGAAGCAGGCCGGAAGCTTCCCCCTCTAGGTCGATACCCGTTTTCTGGCCAAACCCGAAGCGCGAAAGATAATTATCGATATCATCTATGCCCATATCGTTGGCCAGGCCGTAGAAGTAGGTGTCGCAGGACACCTGTATCGCCTTGAACATATTCACCATGCCGTGCCCCCCCACTTTCCAGTCACGGTACTGCCGGCTGCTGCCCGGCAAATAATAGACCCCGGTATCCTTGATGGTCTGCTCCGGTGTGCGGATGTGATAGTAAAGTCCGGCCAGCGCCATGAACGGTTTGATGGTCGAGCCTGACGGATATTGTCCCCGTATCGCGCGGTTGGTGAGAGGCACATCGGGTGAGTTGTTCAACTCGTCCCAGCTTTGCGGATCGATGCCGTCGATGAAAAGGTTGGGGTCGTAGCCGGGCTTGCTGACGAAAGCCAGCACCTCGCCGTTGCTCGGGTCTATCGCGACCAGCGCGCCGCGATATTTGCCAAACGCTTTCTCGACAATTTCCTGCAACTTGATATCGATGCTCAGAACCAGCGTGTTGCCTGGAACCGGATCAGTGCGGGACAGCACGCGCACTGCCCGGCCATTCGCATCGACCTCGACCTGCTCTATGCCGGTCGTGCCGTGCAGATCGCTCTCATAGCTCTGTTCCAGGCCGGTCTTGCCGATGTAATCCGAGCCGCGATAATTTGCGAGTTGACCGCTTTGTTCAAGCTGGTTTACATCATCATCGTTGATGCGCCCGATATATCCGATCATATGGGAGGTTTTCTCGCCGTACGGATAATCCCGGAACAGACGAGCCTTGATCTCGACTCCCGGAAAACGGTATTCCTGAGCAGCAAAGCGCGCGACTTCGACATCGCTGAGGTGACTGCGAATCACCAGTGTTTCGAAGTTGTGGCTCTCAGCAAGCTGCTTCTTGAAAAGCCTGCGGTCTTTGCTGGTAATGTTTATCAGCTTCGCCAGATTGTTTATAGTGGCCTTGTAATTGGCGGTTTTTTTCGGATCTATCTCCAGAGTGTAGCCGGAATAGTTTCGGGCAAGCACCACACCGTTTCGGTCGACGATCAGACCGCGGTTGGGAACGACGGGAATGACCGCGATCCGGTTGCTTTCCGACAGCGTCTGGTAATAGCTGTGGCGTACCCCCTGGAGATAGATGAAACGCGACAGCAGGATTACCAGCAATACCAGCACAAAACCGATGCCGAAGAACAGTCTCAGCTGGAAGTGGTAGATTTCGCGCTGGTGGTTTTTAAACTCGATGCGTTTGCTCATGGACGATTACGATCCAGACTGTGTTGCCGTATCGCATTGAACATCACGCTGAGCGGCATCCAGAGCAGGGTAGACGTCACGCAACCTAGAAGATAGGGCCACACCACGTAACCATTCACCTGCCAGTTGACCATCAAATACACCGCATAAGTCAGCGCGAATATCCCGAACACCTGTATGGTCTGCTGGCGCAGACCGAACATCTGCAGCCTGCGGTGAAGCACTACCCCTCCGAACGCAAGGAGCGTATAAGCCAGCGCATGCTGGCCGAACAGTGTGGCATCCGACACGTCTGCGAATATCCCCACAGCCCAGGACAGCCCGATACCGATGCGCAACGGCTTGTGCATGCACCAGTACAACAACACCAGCGCCACGAAGTCCGGACGCAGCATCAGACCGATGCCCGACCAGGGCAGTCCGTTCAGGAACAGCGCAGCAATAATGCTCGACACGATGAAAATATTGCTGACCGGCCGCTGGATTTCCGTCTTGGATTGCATGGAGTGTGGAATCATCTAATTGCTTTTACGGAATTTCACGCGATTGCCGGAATTATCGGCCCTGGTTTTTTCGTCGGGACGGCTGGGCAATTTGCTGAAGCTGGACAAAATCAGCAGGTGGCGGTGGTTGTCCACGCCCGCGATCGGCAGGCAGGTGACATTCAGAAACGGATAGGCTGAATCATGCTCTATCTTTATCACCTTCGCGACCGGTATGCCAGGCGGGTAGGTTCCATCGATTCCCGAAGTGACCAGCACGTCGCCGTTCTGGACATCGGCACTTGCGGGCATGTAGCGCAACGACAACTGGCTGGTGTCACCCGCGCCGAACACGATGGTGCGCAGTCCGTTGCGCAGTACCTGCACCGGCACCGCCTGATCCTTTTCTGTTATCAATGTCACTTCGGAAAGCCAGGGATAGACGCGCGTGATTTGACCAACGATACCGACATCATCCATCACGACTTCCCCGAGTTTTACATCGGTATCGGCACCCTTGTTGACCAGGACCTTGCGCCTGAATACATCGCGTTCGGCATAAATGATTTCAGCCACCTGGGTTTTGAGCTGGTTGCGTATCGGCAGCGCGTCCAGGCTGCGCAAATGCTGATTTTCCTTCTCCAGAGACTGCAACTGCAGCAATTGCGCGGCATCGCGCTGATGCTGCAGCTGCAATTCATCGTTCTGTTTGATCAGTTCATGCTGCCTGTTCTGCGTGATGAAAAAATCGCCTGCCTTCTGCCACAATGAATTCGGCATGGTCGAAAGTCGCTGGATCGGGGAAATCAGCACCGACAAGGCGCTGCGCGTCGATTCCAGATAGCGATAGCGTGCATCGACAAACAGCAGCAGCAGGGAAAGCACCGAAAAAAAGACCAGCCGTGCCACCGGGCTGGGGCCGCGATTGAAAAACTGTAAAGATTGCGTGTTATCTATCAACTAAATTCCATCGCTGATCTTTGCGAACAGATATGGCATGAAAATTCATACTTCGCCTGGCGACGTTGTGATTTTCATCATCCTGCAGATCAGTGAAAATTATTCGGTGGTAAAGATGCTGGTCGACATGTCCATGTGCTCCAGGGCCATGCCGGAACCGCGTACCACACAAGTCAGCGGATCGTCGGCAATCAATACCGGCAAACCGGTTTCCTCCATCAACAAACGATCCAGATCGCGCAACAGCGCGCCGCCGCCGGTCAACACCATGCCCTTGTTGGCGATATCCGCGCCAAGTTCGGGCGGTGTCTGTTCGAGTGCGGTCTTCACCGCGCTGACGATGTTGTTGAGCGGATCTGTCATCGCCTCGAGCACTTCATTGCTGGATATGGTGAAACTGCGCGGGACGCCTTCGGCGAGATTGCGCCCGGTCACTTCCATCTCGCGCACCTCGCTGCCCGGGAAAGCGGAACCAATTGTTTTCTTGATTTGCTCGGCGGTGGATTCGCCGATCAGCATGCCGTAATTGCGGCGGATGTAGTTGATGATCGCCTCGTCGAACTTGTCGCCGCCGACGCGTACCGAACCGGAATATACCGCGCCGCCCAGAGACATCACGCCCACTTCCGTAGTGCCGCCGCCGATGTCCACCACCATCGACCCGGTCGCGTCTTCCACCGGCAGGCCCGCACCAATCGCCGCCGCCATCGGCTCCTCGATCAGCTCTACACGACGGGCGCCTGCGCCGACCGCCGATTCACGGATCGCGCGCCGTTCCACCTGGGTGGAACCGCATGGCACGCAAATCACGATACGCGGGCTGGGACTGAAAATGCCTGCCTTGTATACCTTGCGGATAAAGTGCTTGAGCATCAGTTCGGTAACGGTGAAGTCAGCAATCACGCCGTCCTTCATCGGGCGGATCACGTTGATGCTGCCCGGCGTGCGGCCCATCATCTGTTTTGCGGCAAGACCGACCTGCTGCACCACCTTCTTGCCGTTCGGCCCGATTTCCTGTCGTATCGCAACCACCGACGGTTCGTTCAGCACGATTCCTTGTCCGCGCACCCAGATCAGGGTGTTTGCCGTGCCGAGGTCAATTGCCAGATCATTCGTGAAATAGCCTTTCAAAAATCCAAACATGTGCGGTGTCCTGTAGTCAAAGAGGTGCGTGAATAAACCCTTATATGATACCCTATTAGCCTTATTTCTATAAAGTTTTTACTATGTCCCTGACCGATACAGATGTACGCAAAGTCGCGCGCCTGGCAAGGCTGGCAATGACCGAGGCGGAAATCGAATCTTCCCGCATGCAACTCTCCGGCATTTTCGATCTGATCGCCGAAATGCAGGCCGTCGATACCAGCGGCATTTCGCCGATGTCCCATGCCCAGGATGTATCGCAGCGGCTGCGCCAGGATGAGGTGACGGAAAGCGACCAGCGCGAGCTGTTCCAGTCCATCGCCCCGCAATATAAAGGCTCGCTGCAGGTCGAGGCGGGTTTGTATCTGGTTCCGAAAGTCATCGAATAATCCGTACCATGCTTAATTCAAGTCTGCAGCAAATCGGCAGCGCACTGCGTGCCCGGAAAATCAGCAGCGTCGAACTGACACAACTTTATCTCGACCGCATCGCTGCGCTCAATCCCGCGTTGAACGCCTACATCACCACCGATGCTGAAGCCAGCCTGGCCCAGGCCCGCCAGGCCGACGCAGTGCTGGCGGACGGCAACGCGCTGCCGCTCACCGGCATCCCGATCGCGCAGAAGGACATCTTCTGCGCAAAGGGATGGCGCACCACCTGCGGATCGAAAATGCTGGAAAACTTCATCGCACCCTATGACGCGCATGTCATCGCACGGTTCAACGAGGCCGGTGCGGTGAATCTGGGCAAGACCAATATGGACGAATTCGCGATGGGTTCCAGCAACGAAACCTCCCATTTTGGCGCAGTAAAAAATCCATGGCTTCACAATGCGGTACCCGGCGGAAGCTCAGGTGGTGCGGCCTGCGCGGTCGCAGCACGGCTGTGCGCCGCCGCCACCGGAACCGATACTGGCGGATCGATACGCCAGCCTTCTGCGCTGTGCGGAATTTCCGGCATCAAGCCGAGCTACGGCACCGTGTCGCGCTATGGAATGATCGCGTTTGCCTCCAGCCTGGATCAGGCCGGACCGATGGCGCGCAGTGCGGAAGATCTGGCTTTGCTGCTGAACGTGATGACCGGCTTTGACCCGCGCGATTCCACCAGCCTGCAACGCGACAAGGAAGATTACACGCGCGACCTGGACAAGCCGTTGGCCGGCCTGCGCATCGGGCTGCCCAAAGAGTTTTTTGCCGAAGGACTGGCGCAGGACGTCGCCGCCTGCGTGCACGCGGCACTTGAAGAATACAAAAAACTGGGCGCAACCATCGTCGATATCAGCCTGCCGAATTCAAAGCTGGCGGTGCCCGTCTATTACGTGCTGGCCCCGGCGGAAGCTTCCAGCAACCTGTCGCGTTATGACGGCGTGCGCTACGGCTACCGCGCACCGGAATACGCCGATCTCACTGAAATGTACGAAAAGAGCCGCGCACAGGGCTTCGGCGCGGAAGTGAAACGCCGCATCATGATCGGAACTTACGTGCTGTCGCACGGCTACTACGATGCATACTATCTTCAGGCGCAGAAGATACGCCGCCTGATCGCGCAGGACTTCGACGATGCGTTCAGGCAATGCGACGTGATCATCGGGCCGACCAGCCCCTCCACCGCGTTCACCCTCGGCGAGAAGGGCGACGATCCGGTGCAGATGTACCTTTCCGATATCTACACCATCGCTGTGAACCTGGCCGGTCTTCCCGGCATGTCGATCCCGGCCGGATTCGGCAGCAACGGCCTCCCGGTCGGACTGCAGATCATCGGAAACTATTTCGGCGAGGCGCGCATGCTGAATGTCGCGCACCAATACCAGCTGGCGACCGATCACCACGATCGCGCACCGCAAGACATCGGGCTGCAAGGAATATGAGCATGGAATGGGAAATCGTGATCGGGCTGGAAGTGCATACCCAACTCTCGACCAGCAGCAAGATATTCTCGGGCGCATCGACGGCCTATGGCGCCGAACCGAACACCCAGGCGGATGCGGTCAGCATCGCGCTGCCCGGCGTGTTGCCGGTGCTGAACAGGGGCGCGGTGGAACGCGCGATCAAGTTCGGCATCGCGATCGGTGCGCATATCGCGCCGCGCTCGGTGTTCGCGCGCAAGAATTACTTCTACCCGGACCTGCCCAAGGGCTACCAGATCAGCCAGTTCGACCTGCCGGTGGTGGGAATGGGCGCGCTGACGATACAGGTCGAACCGCTGTCGGGAAACGCGAAGGCCTACGAAAAGGTGGTGCGCATCACCCGCGCCCACCTCGAGGAAGACGCCGGCAAGTCGCTGCACGAAGATTTCCATGGCATGACCGGCATCGACCTGAACCGTGCCGGCACGCCGCTGCTGGAGATCGTTTCCGAGCCTGACATGGCCTCCGCCGCTGAGGCGGTCGCCTATGCCAAAACCCTGCATTCGCTGGTGCGCTGGATCGGCATCTGCGACGGCAACATGCAGGAAGGTTCGTTCCGCTGCGACGTGAACGTGTCGGTGCGCCGTCCCGGCGGACCGCTCGGCACGCGGCGCGAGATCAAGAACCTGAACTCGTTCAAGTTCATGCAGCAGGCGATCGACTACGAAGTGCAGTGGCAGATCGACACGCTGGAGAACGGCGGCAAGATCCAGCAGGCCACCGTGCTGTTCGATCCGGATACCGGCGAGACGCGCATGATGCGCAGCAAGGAAGAAGCGCACGACTACCGTTATTTCCCCGATCCCGACCTGCTGCCGCTGGACATCACCCCCGCGATGCTGGAACAGGCGCGCGCATCGTTGCCGGAACTGCCGCAAACCAAACGTGACCGCTACTCAAGCGAGTATGCGCTTAGCGCTTACGATGCCAACAACCTCACGACTTCGCGCGAAATGGCTGACTTCTTCGAGGGTGCAGTTAAATCATTGCTGTTACACGGAGTGAGTGCCGGCAACCTTTCTTCACCTGAAGCACATTCGGTTGAAAGTTATGCAGCAAAGCTTTGCGCCAACTGGATCATCGGTGAAGTCAGCGCCCAGCTGAACCGCGATGGGTTGGACATCGCGCAATGTCCCATTACACCGCAGCAACTGGGTGCGATGCTGAAACGCATTGCAGATGGAACCATCTCGAACGCCGGCGCCAAGGAAGTGTTCCGCACGATGTGGGCGGAAGGCGGCGATGCCGACGCGATCATCGAAGCCAAAGGTCTGAAGCAGGTTTCCGATGCAGGTGCCATTGAAAAACTGGTGGATGAAATCATCGCCGCCAACGCCGACAAGGTTGCCGAATACCGCAGCGGCAAGGACAAGCTGTTCGGATTCTTCGTCGGCCAGGCGATGAAAGCCAGCAAAGGCCAGGCCAACCCGGCGCAGGTGAACGACATCCTGAAGAAGAAGCTGGCCGGTTAATCTGCTTTCTTGCGCGGC